>JAKONB010000129.1 GCA_022702195.1 Beijerinckiaceae bacterium
CGCCGTTCCCGTGGCTGCGCAGCCTCGTGACGCTCGGGGTCATCGCCGGCTTCTCCACGGTGATCCTGGTGCTGCTGCTCGGCCAGAGCCGGGTGTTCTATTCCATGAGCCAGGACCGGCTGCTGCCGGGCTTCTTCTCGCGCATCCACCCCACCTGGAAGACGCCCTACCGCTCGAACCTGTTCTTCATGGTGTTCACGAGCGCGCTCGGCGGCTTCCTGCCGATCTCGCAGCTCGGCCACATGACCAGCATCGGCACCCTGCTGGCCTTCATGCTGGTCTGTACCGGGGTGATCATCCTGCGCCGGACCCAGCCGGAGGCGCGGCGTGACTACCGCACCCCGCTGGTACCCCTGGTGCCGATCCTCGGCATCCTCAGCTGCTTTGCCATGATGGTGTCGCTCGACGGCGAGACCTGGCTGCGCCTGCTGGTCTGGCTCGCCATCGGACTCGTCATCTACTTCGCCTGGAGCCGCCGCCACAGCCGGATCGGCCGCGAGGCGGCCGGGCAGCGGGTGGGGTGAGCGGACGGCCCCGCCGGATCAGACCCGCCGGGTCCGGCCGCGCCCGCGCCGTGCCCGCGCATCGTCCTCCGCCGCCGGGATGCCGGCCAGGACCCGGGCGGGCGTGGTGAAGACGCTGGGATAGCCCCCCGGCGTGACGCCGCCGCAGCCGACGCAGACCGCATAGGTCCAGCGCCGCCACAGATCGGTGTTGTGACGGTCCACCACCTGCTGGCGCTGGCGCGCCCGCTCGATGAACACCTTCAGCTCGGCCGCCTTCTCGTCGCTCGCCGGCCCCGGCTCGGGCGCGCGCCGCGCCTGGGCGTGGGCCGGCGCGGCCACCAGCGCCGCCGGCACGGCGACCATCAACCACGAACCGAGACAGCTTATCCGCATGCGCATGTAACGCTCCCATCCATCGCGAGAGCATTCCCCGATTTGACAACTCTTACGGCATGAATTCACGGAAGTTTCAGAGCGCGCGCGAAATCATCGGATTTTTGAACGTCGCCTGAAAACTGAACATCCCCGCCGCATGGCCGACGCTGAACACGGCACATCTGCCGCATCGCGCCGCGATTCCGGCCTTCATTCGTCACGGCGGGAGGGACACGGGCGTTTGGCGCGGATGGACTTGCCCGGGAGGCCCGTCCGGGACGGCCTGGGGCACGCTCCGTTTTCCCGGCCCGGATTCGCGCATCCGACCGGATCAAGGACAGGCGCGTTCCCCTGCCCCCCTTTGGCCCGGATGCGCCACCGTCGTAGCCCGTGGGCGAGGGCAGAGGCTCACGCCGCCACGCGGCCCTCCAGCGGGAAGACCTTGGCGGGGTTCAGGAGCCAGTGCGGGTCGAACACGTTCTTGACCCGCATCTGCTGGTCGAGATCGTCCTGGGCGTATTGGAAGCGCATCAGCTCGCGCTTCTCGATGCCGACCCCGTGCTCGCCGGTGAGGCAGCCGCCGACCTCGACGCAGAGCTTGAGGATCTCGTCCCCGGCGGCTTCCGCCTTCTGCAGCTCGCCCGGCTTGTTGATGTCGAACAGGATCAGCGGGTGCAGGTTGCCGTCGCCCGCGTGGAACACGTTGGCCACCCGCAGGCCCTGCCCGGCGCAGATCGCGCCGATGCGCTCCAGCACCTGCGGCAGGCGGCCCGTCGGGATGGTGCCGTCCATGCAGATGTAGTCGGAGATGCGCCCGGTGGCGCCGAAGGCGGATTTGCGGCCCTTCCAGATCGCCGCGCTCTCGGCCTCGGAGGTCGACACCCGGATGCTGGTGGGGCGGAAATCCCGGGCGATGGCCTCGATCCGCCCGAGCATCGCGGTGCATTCGGCGTCCGAGCCCTCGACCTCGATGATCAGCATCGCCTCGGCGTCGCGCGGGTAGCCGGCCTGCGCGAAATCCTCGGTGATCAGGATCGCCTCGCGGTCCATGTACTCGATGGCCACCGGGATGATGCCGGCGGCGATGATCGCCGCCGTGCAGGCGCCGGCATCCTCCACCGAGGAGAAGCCCACCAGGGCCGGGCGCGCCCCCTCCGCCGCCCGCAGGATGCGCACGGTGGCCTCGGTGACGATGCCGAGCTGCCCCTCCGAGCCGCAGATGAGGCCGAGCAGGTCGTAGCCGGCGGCATCGAGGTGCTGGCCGCCGATCTCCACCACGGTGCCGTCGTTCATCACCAGGGTGACGCCGAGCAGGTTGTTGGTGGTCACCCCGTATTTGAGGCAATGCGCCCCGCCGGAATTCATCGCGATGTTGCCCGCGATGGTGCAGGCGAGCTGGCTCGACGGGTCGGGGGCGTAGAAGAAGCCCTCGTGCGACACCGCCCCCGAGATGGCGAGGTTGGTGATGCCCGCCTCCACCCGCGCGGTGCGGTTCTCGAAATCGAGGTCGCGGATACGGTTCATCTTGGCGATGCCGAGGATCACCGCATCCTCCTGCGCGATGGCGCCGCCGGCCAGGGACGTGCCGGCGCCGCGCGGCACCACCCGCACGCCGTTGGCGTGGCAGAACGCCATCACGGCGGAGACCTCCGCGGTGGTGGAGGGCAACACCACCGCCAGCGGCATCTTGCGGTAGGCGGTGAGCCCGTCGGTCTCGAAGGCGCGGCGCTCGTCCTCGGTGGTCACCAGGGCCTCGGCGGCCACCAGAGGGCGCAGACCGGCGATGATGGCGTCGCGGCGGGCGACGATTCCGGCATCCGGCACGGGAAAGGCGATAGACATGGGCACGTCCTCCGAACGGCTCGCCGCTTCAGCTTCCGCTCAGCCTGGACCGCCTAGAAAGGGGCGACGGGGAGGGTGAGGCGGACCGACGGCGTGTTGACCGGAACTGTAGGCCATATGCCGCCCCGGCGCATCCGGTTCGTGGAACCGGCCCTGCGGGGGAACCGAACGGCCTATCAAAAGCTTCTTTTGGCCGCAGTCGACCAAACCACGTTCGGACGTTCTTGTCTCGACCTGTTCTAAATGAGCAAGCTCTGCCATAAGCCCAGGCGGTTGAAGCCGCTCCACGGAGGAAACACACGATGCGTCATCTCATCTTCGGCGCCGCGCTCGCGATGCTGCTCCCCCTCACCGCCCAGGCCGAGGGCGATGCCGCCGCCGGCGAGAAGGCGTTCGCGCCCTGCAAGGCCTGCCACAATTTCGAGAAGAACGGCGTCGGCCCGACCCTGAAGGGCGTCGTCGGCTCGAAGGCCGGCGAAGGCGCCGACGGCTACGCCTTCTCGGCGGCCCTCAAGGGCTCCGGCATCACCTGGGACGAGGCCAACCTCACGGAGTGGCTCACCGACCCCAAGAAGAAGGTGCCCGGCACCAAGATGGTCTTCCCCGGCATCAAGGACCCCAAGAAGGTCGAGGACGTGATCGCCTATCTCAAGACCAAGTCCTGAGATCGCCCCGGCCGGCCCGTCCCCGACGGGCCGGTGCGGTCAGGAAGCCGTTCCCGCTCCGGCGGGGGCGGCTTTTTTCTTGGGCGCCCGCGCCCGGACGCCCGCGCCCGGCCCCTGCCCGCCCCGCCGCCCCGGGGCGGCCTTGCCCTCGCCGTCGCCCGCCCCCGCATGGAGGGCGCCGCGCAGGTTCACCAGGGTGTCGAGCAGGGCCACCCGTCCGTCGAGATCGAGGCCGGTGAGGCCGCCGGCCTCGTCCGGCACGCATTCCATCCGGCCCCGCAGCGCCTGGCCCTTCTCGGTCAGCAAGATGCTGACCTGACGCTCGTCCGCCCGGTCGCGGGCGCGCCGGACATGGCCCGAGGCCTCGAGCCGCTTCAGCAGCGGCGTCAGCGTGCCGGAATCGAGGAACAGCCGGTTGCCGATCTCCTTGACGGTGCTGCCATCGTTCTCCCACAGCACCAGCAGCACGAGATATTGCGGATAGGTCAGGTCGTGGACGGCCAACAGGCTGCGATAGGCGCGCCCGAAGGCATGCGCCGCCGCGTAGACCGCGAAGCACAATTGCGTCTCGAGGCTCTGCGGGCTCCGCAGCCGCGGATCGGCAGCCGTCGCAGGTCCGGCATGCGCCGGGCCGCCTCGTGCCTCTTCCCCCGCCAAGTTGTCCCGCGGATCCGACATCATCACTCCGATCCGCGGCGCCGGGGGTGAACACCGGCCGCAACGTCCTATCTTCGCCAACGCACGATCTTAGACGGAACTCATATTGCGCACAATCGAGCGGTGCCAGTCCGAATTCACATTGCGCGCAATCGATTTTCGTGCGACATCATAATCGCATTGTGCACAATCGACCGTGCCCCGCCGATCCGGCGCGGTCCGTCCCTACCCCGCACCAGCCAGGAGATCCAACATGAAGGCGCTCTACACCGCCCACGCCCATGCCACCGGCGGCCGTGAAGGCAAGGCGGCCACCGACGACACCAAGGTCGACGTCACCCTGTCGACCCCCAAGGAGCTCGGCGGCGGCGGCGGGGCCGGCACCAATCCCGAGCAGCTCTTCGCGGCCGGCTACGCCGCCTGCTTCCTCGGCGCCATCCGCTTCGTGGCCGGCAAGGAGAAGATCACGGTCACGGAGGATGCCAAGGTCGAGTCGAGCGTCGGCATCGGCCCGCGCGACGACGGCACCGGCTTCGGCCTCGTCGTGTCCCTCAAGGCCACCCTGCCGGGTCTCGATCGCGCCGCCGCCGAGGATCTGGTGAAGCGGGCCGACGTGGTGTGCCCGTATTCCCACGCCACACGCGGCAACATCCAGGTGGACATCTCGGTCGCCTGAGCCCGTCGCCTCCGATCCGCCTGAACCGCACGCCGCGCCGGAAAACCGTATGACGCGGGGCGCGGCGTGGCTTAAGAGGGGCGCCTGCCAAAGGGCGCCCCCGCAGGGCGGCCCTCGGACGACAGGAAGTCTGGAGACCCATGACCGATCTCTTCGAGACGATCCGCCGAACGCTCGTGCCGATCCACAAGGAGGGGTATCCCTTCATCCTCATCGGCATCGTGCTCACGGTGATCGGGGGCTACTTCGCGCAGTTCCTCGGCTGGATCTTCCTGATCCTGACCCTGTGGGTCTGCTACTTCTTCCGCGATCCGGAGCGCGTCACCCCGGTGGGCGAGGGCCTGGTGGTGTCGCCCGCCGACGGGCGCGTGAACCTCATCTCCACAGTGCTGCCGCCCCCCGAGCTCGATCTGCCGCAGGAGCCGATGCTGCGGATCTCGGTGTTCATGAACGTGTTCGACTGCCACGTGAACCGGGTGCCGGTGAGCGGCCGCATCGGCCAGATTCATTACACCCCGGGCCTGTTCCTCAACGCCGAGCTCGACAAGGCCAGCGACGACAACGAGCGCAACGGCCTCGTGCTGGAGACCCACCACCGCAGCCTGCCGGTGCGGATCGGCGTGGTGCAGATCGCCGGCCTCGTGGCCCGGCGCATCGTCGGCTGGGTCCATGCCGGCGACACCCTGAACGTCGGCGAGCGCTTCGGCCTCATCCGCTTCGGCTCCCGCGTCGACGTCTACCTCCCGGTGGGCACCCGCGTGCTGGTCGGGCTCGGCCAGAAGGCGGTGGCCGGCGAGACGGTGCTGGCCGATCTCGGCGGCGGCCCCGAGCGCAGCTTCCGCCGCATCTGAGGGGCGCGCGCCATGGACGACCTGTTTCCCCCCTTCGCCCCGGACGCCAACGAGCCGCGCCCGCGCCGGTTCAAGCCGGTGCCGTTCCGGATGATCGCCCCCAACATGATCACCCTGATGGCGCTCTGCCTCGGGCTGACCGCGATCCGCCTCGCCTTCGAGGGCAAGTTCGAGCCCGCCGTCATCGCCATCGTGGCCGCCGCCTTCCTGGACGGGATCGACGGCCGGGTGGCGCGCCTGCTCAAGGGCACCTCGCGCTTCGGCGCGGAACTCGATTCGCTGGCCGATTTCGTGAATTTCGGCTGCGCTCCGGCGCTGATCCTCTACGGCTTCGCCCTGAAGGAGCTGCGCTCGGTGGGCTGGATCGTGGCGCTGATCTTCGCCATCGCCATGGCCCTGCGGCTCGCCCGCTTCAACGCGATGCTGGACGACCCCCACCGCCCGGCCTGGAAGAAGGACTTCTTCGTCGGCATGCCGGCCCCGGCCGGGGCGCTCACCGTGCTGCTGCCGCTCTACCTGCACTTCCTCGGACTGCCGATGGAGCGCTGGGCCGCCCCGGTGGTGCTCGGCTACATGCTGTGCATCGCGCTCCTGGTGGTCTCCACGGTGCCGACCTTCTCGGGCAAGACCATGGGCAAGCGCGTGCCGCGCGAGGCGGTGCTGCCGATCTTCCTCGTGGGGGTGGCGGGTTTCGGCCTGCTGATCAGCTTCCCGTTCGAATCGATGGTGGCGGCGGCCCTCGGCTACCTCGTCACCCTGCCGATCGGCGCGGCGCAATACCGGCGCCGGGCCAGGGCCGAGGCGCGCGCGACGCCGGCCCCGCTCGCCTCCGGGGCGGAGGATGCCGAGGGCACCGAACGCGACCGGGCGGTGGACAGCTGAGCCCGGCCCGGTTGTCGCAGGCACTGATGCCTGCCTAATCTCCCCGGATCGCGGGATTCGCGCCGGCCGGGGGCCACGATGCTCGAAGAGTTCAAGAAATTCGCCCTGCGGGGCAACGTCGTCGACCTCGCCGTCGGCGTGATCATCGGGGCCGCCTTCGGGTCGATCGTCACCTCGGCGGTGCAGGACGTGTTCATGCCGATCATCGGCGCGATCACCGGCGGGCTCGACTTCTCGAACTACTACCTGCCGCTCTCGTCGAGCGTGCAGAAGGGCGCCGCCTACGTGGACGCCAAGAAGCAGGGCGCGGTGATCGGCTATGGCCAGTTCATCACCGTGGCGCTCAACTTCGTCATCGTCGCCTTCGTGCTGTTCCTGGTCATCCGGGCGATGAACAAGCTCCAGACGCAGGAGGAGGCCAAGCCCGAGGCGGTGGCCGAGGTGCCGGCCGACGTGAAGATCCTCGGCGAGATCCGCGACCTGATCGCGGCGCGACCGACGGTCTGAGGCGGGACCTCCGCTCGGGCGAAGCCGGCCCCGTCCCCCCCGGAGGGATCATCCGAAATCGGTGACGTCGGTGTTGCGGACTAGACCCCGCCCTGACCGGGCTCCGCGCCGAGATCGCCGAGCAGGGATTCCAGGGCCTGCTCCACCGCGACGGTGCCCTCCTCGTGCGTCTTCAGGCGGACCTCGAGGCGCTTCAGTTGCGGCTCGAAGATCTCGGGCGCCACCGGATCGCCAAGATATTGCGGCGCCGGCTCCTCGGTGGTGAAGACCGAGCGGAGCTGCTGTCCGAGGTGATCGCGCACCGGTTCGGGCAGGGCCGCCTCGCCGGGGATGTCGTCTGGCCTCATCGCGCGCCTCCTCACGGAATCCAGTGTAACGGCCGAGCCCGACTTGCGTTGCAAGGTCCGGGCAAGGTTCGGTGCGACGACATCAGGTCCGACCAACATCGGCCGCAGAGCAGCCCAGCAAAAAGCCCTCCGACGCGGGGCGCGTCGGAGAGCTTGGCGGGAACGGGCGCCGAAGCGCCCGCGCGTCGGACCTCAGTCGATGACCTCGACGATGCGGTGGCTGCGATCGACCAGCACCGGGCGGTCGTTGACGATGGTGTAGCGCGAGCCGCGGGCATTGTACTCGGCGGGCACGTCGTAATAGGTCACGGTGCCGGGCAGCACGGTGCCGACGCGGACATCGCCGTCGTAATCGAACGACGAGCGGCGCTCGCGGGTGACGTACTGGCGGAAGCGCGGACGGTCGTCGACGCCGAGGATGCCGCCCACCGTGCCGGTGGCCGCGCCGACCGCGCCGCCCACGATGGCCCCGATCGGACCGGCGGCGTCCGCACCGTCCTGCGCGCCGCGCTCGGCCCCGCGCACCAGGCCCTGGGCCTGAGCGGCCAGCGGCAGGCTGAGGGCGATGGCCGTGGCGGCCAGAAGGGTCTTCATGCTCATGGTTCGGGTCTCCTGAACGTGTGGTCTGCGACGCTGTGAAGCGCGGCTGGTTCAGGCCCTCAACGTGCGATCCGCGCAAAGGGATGCGAAAAAACTTGGGCCGGTCCGCCCGGTGACGCCCGGCCCGGCCGGTTGGAACGAAGATCCCCCGCCCATCACGGCCCGGCCAATCCCCGCTCGATCATTCGCGCCACCGCCAGCGCCCGTCCGTCGTCGCCGAAGCGGGCGATCACCTGCACGGCGAGCGGCGCTCCCTCGCCCGGCACCGGCACGCCCACGCAGGGCACGCCCATCAGGGTCCAGAGCCGGTTGAACCGCGCCTCGCCGGTGCTGGCGAGGCCGGCGGGGGCGCGGCCCGGCGCCGCGAGGGTGAGGATCGCGTCGTAATCGGCGAACAGATCCTTCAGGGCGCGGCGCGCCCGGTGCGCGACGCGGCGGGCCGCATCGTAGTCGCTCGCCGGCAGCGCCTGCGCGGCGTCGAGGGACGCCGCCCATTTCGGCGGCAGCGCGGCGCGATGCGCGGCATATTCCCAGGCGAGCGCCTGGCGCGCCTCGAAATCCTGGATCACCGGATGGGCCGCCCAGGCCGACGCGAAGGCGGCCGGCAGGGTGAGGTCGGTGACCCGGGCGCCCATCGCCTCGGCCACGCGGGCGGCCTGCCGGAGGACCCGCTCGGCGTCGGGATCGGCGGGGCCGGCGAAATCCTGGAGGCAAAGGCCGATCCGGGGGCCGGCCGGGTCCTCCGCCGGCAGGTCGAGGGCCGGGCGGTCGGCGAGCAGCGCCAGGGCATGGGCCACGTCGCGGATGCCGGCGCCGAACAGCCCCACCGTGTCGAGCGCCCAGGAGACCGTCTTCACCCCCACGGTGGGCAGCAGGCGGAAGGACGGCTTGATCGCCGCCACCCCGCAGAAGGCCGCCGGGCGGATCACCGAGCCGCCGGTCTGGGTGCCGAAGGCCAGCGGGAAGAAGCGCGCCGCCACCCCCGCCGCCGATCCGGAGGAGGAGCCGCCCGGTGTGCGCCCGGGGTCGTGCGGGTTGCGGGT
>JAKONB010000142.1 GCA_022702195.1 Beijerinckiaceae bacterium
ATCTTGTCGCCCATGGCGGCGATGGCGCCGGGATTGGGGCCGATGAACACGATGCCGGCCTCCGCCAGCGCGCGCGGGAATGCCTCGCGCTCGGAGAGGAAGCCGTAGCCCGGATGCACGGCCTGCGCCCCGGTGCGCTTGCAGGCGTCGATGATCTTCTCGATCAGCAGGTAGGACTGCGCCGCGGGGGCGGGACCGATATGCACCGCCTCGTCCGCCATGGCGACGTGCACCGCGTCCCGGTCGGCATCCGAATAGACCGCGACCGTCTTGATGCCCATCCGGCGGGCGGTCTTGATGATGCGACAGGCGATCTCGCCACGGTTCGCGATCAGGATCTTCTCGAACATCGTTTCGCGCACTCTTTATACAATCGGACGGACGAGGCGCGATGAACGCCTAAGCTCGCATCCGATAAAGCAGTTGCGCGGGTTCGGGAAGCTGATGTGGGGGGGATGACCGAAGGTTTCGGGCCGCACGTGTTGTGCGGTGCAGTGCGATGGCCGCCCGTTCTACCGCCTTGCGGGATGGCGCGCCGCTGCCCCGGGGGGCGTTCAGGCGGCGGCCCGGAAGAGCTGCAGAACCTCCTCGGCGGGGTGGCCCTTGGCATTGGCGGCCAGCGCGAAGGCGATGAGCGTCTCGTCGCTCGCCTGCGCGGCGCGCACGACCTCGCGGGCGATGCGGGCGGCGAGCGGGGTCGGGCCGATGCCGTTGCGCAGGGAGCCCACCAGCCAATGGGCGATCTCGGGATCGATGTAGCCGGTGGGACGCTCGCCCCAGACCGCGAAATCGACGATCGCGGCGGTGAGGAAATCGCCGTAGGCGGCATCGGCCCGGCGCACGGCCCGGTCGAGGGCGATGAGCATGTCGGCCTCGTCGCGGCCGGCGATGCCCTCGGGCAGCACGTCGCGGCCGAGGCTGCGGACGTCGTCGGCGGTGATGCGGCCGGCGGCGACGATACGGTTACAGAAAAGCTGCAGCGAACGGTTGATCATTGCTTGATACCTCCCCGGCTTTGTCTGTGCCGGTCTTTGTCCCTGTCGATGGATCGACTATGCGGGACGGCATCCTGCAAGTAGTTAACGGCCAAATCTGAATCGACGTTCAGGTTAAAGCCTGATCACGAATGAGCCTTTCCGAAAGATGTCGAAAACCGCGGGCCGTCAGCGCACCACGACCTTGGCGCCGATCGGCACGCGCTCGTAGAGGTCCATCACGTCGGCATTGAGCATGCGGATGCAGCCGGAGGACACGGCCTGGCCGATCTTCTCGGGCTCGTTGGTGCCGTGGATGCGGAACAGGTTGTCCTTCTTGTTCTCGGCGAGATACAGCGCCCGCGCCCCGAGGGGGCTGGTCGGGCTGCCCTCCAGGCGCTTGGGCAGGTCGGGCCGCCGCGCCAGCATCTCCGGCGGCGGGTTCCAGTCCGGCCATTCGCCCTTGCGGTCGACCTCCGCCGTGCCGCTCCAGGCCATGCCGGCATGGCCCACCGCCACGGGGTAGCGCACGGCCTTGCCGCCGGGCAGCACGTAGTAGAGCCGCCGCTCCCGGGTCACGACGATGACCGTGCCGGGGGCCTCCTTCGTCGGGTAGTCGACGGTGGCGCGGGCGATCTTGGGGTCCACCGGCGCGTCGGGCGCGAGCTTCATCCAGGCCTGGTCGCGCGCCGGCCCGGTGAGCGGAGCCGGAGCCGCCGTCGCCACCTGTGCGGCGACCGGCGCATCGGTCCTGGCCGTCTGCGTCTGGCACCCGGCCAGCGGGAGCGCGCCCAGGAGCGCGAGAAGGGCGGGGGAGGAGCGCATGGCGGAACGGTCTCGCTGCCCGCGTCCAGGCCGAAGAATAAGGTTGACGGGGTCTTGCACTCGATACCCCGAGCGCGCATCCCGGCGTAGTGTTCCGCGTCGGAGACGTGGCGCATTTGCACCGCCTGTTGCGGAACGGCAACGAAGAGGGCGGGCGACGGGCGGGAGGGACGATTGTGACGACCTTGTACGTGAGCCACCCCTCCGCCCTCGATCACGGTTTCCCCACCGGCCATCCGGAGAGCCCCGAGCGCATCCGCGCCATCGAGCGGGTCCTGGAGGCCGAGCGCTTCGCCGGGCTGGTGCGGCTCCCCGCCCCCCGGGCCGAGCCGCAGGTGGCGAGCCTCGTGCATCCGGTGCCCTACGTGGAGGCGATCATCGAGGCGGCGCCCCGCGACGGCTACGTCCAGCTCGACGGCGACACGGTGATGTCGCCCGGCACGCTGGAGGCGATCTTCCGCGGGGTCGGGGGCGCCGTCCACGCGGTGGATGCGGTGATGAAGGGCGAGTGCGCCAACGCCTTCGTGGCCATGCGGCCGCCGGGGCACCATGCCGAGCGCATGCGGGCGATGGGCTTCTGCCTGTTCAACAACGCCGCCATCGCGGCGCGTCACGCCCGGGAGGCCCACGGCGCCACCCGCGTGGCCCTGGTGGATTGGGACGTCCATCACGGCAACGGCTCGCAGGACATCTTCTGGGACGACAAGTCGGTGCTCTACGCCTCCACCCACGAGATGCCGCTCTATCCGGGTACCGGCGCGGCCTCCGAGCGCGGCAACCACGATACCATCGTCAACCTGCCGCTGGCGGCGGGCGATGGCGGGGCGGTGTTCCACGAAGTCTTCGAGGCCGGCATCCTGCGCCGGCTCGACGCCTTCGCCCCCGACCTCATCGTCATCTCGGCGGGCTTCGACGCCCACCGCCTCGACCCGCTCGCCAACCTGCAGCTCGACGAGGCCGATTTCGGCTGGGCCACCCGCCGGCTGATGGAGGTGGCCGACAAACATGC
>JAKONB010000153.1 GCA_022702195.1 Beijerinckiaceae bacterium
CCATGCTCCAGGGCGTGACCCAGCACGGCACCGCAGCGGCGCTGGCGAGCATCTCGGCTTACGTCGCCGGAAAGACCGGGACGTCGGAGAACGAGAACGACGCCTGGTTCGCGGGCTTCAGCAACGAGATCACGGTGGTGGTCTGGGTCGGCTACGACAACGCCGACGGCATCCGCAAGACGCTCGGCCGCGGTCAAACTGGGGGCCACGTCTCGGTGCCGATCGCCAAGGCGATCTTCCAGGCAGCCTGGGCCAACGGCGTGCCGCGCACGACCCTTGCGCCGCCGTCGCCCGAAGCCGCGAGCCAGATCGCCGACGTTCCGATCGATCCGAGGAGCGGCCAGCGCATCGCAGGCGGCGGCTTCCTTGAGCATTTCCGCCGCAAGAACGGCCAGGTCGCCGACACGCAATACGCGCTCGTCCCGCGCGAAACGATGTACGCCATGCGGCCCGACGCCGAGGACGGCGACTTCGGTGGCTCCGAGGACGGCGCGGACGTTGCCGGTGGCTACCAGCCCGGCCGCAGAGGCAGCGACCTGCTCGACCCGTTCGCGAGCGAGGAGCGCGACCCCTACGCCGCGCGGCGGACGCAGCGCTACGACCCCTACCAGAACTGGCCCGGCCGCAACCGCTACGGCCAGGCCCAGCCCTCACCGTTCGGGGACGACGGCGAGGCCGTCCAGCGCCCGCGCCGCCGCGACCCGGACTACCTGTTTGGCGAAGACCCGCGCTACTGAGCGCGGCGCTGACGCATCTCCCGTCACAGATCGAGGATCCGACGTGCTGAAACCGCTTTCGGCGACCCTTCTCGTCGCCCTCGTGACGACGGTTCCGGTCGCGGCCCAGGAGGGCATCAAGCTGCAGCCGCCGGCCGCAGCGGCGGTCAACGTCAAGGACGTCGCGACCCTCGAACCGTCCGACGTTGCCACGCTCAAGCCCGGCACCATCCTGTTCACGGATTATCGCGAGAAGGCCTCGGCGAACCCCGAGAGCGGGCTCATCGCCTATGCCGACTGGCTCAAGGCCCGCCCGGTCGAGGCGGCGGCGCTTGCGCCTTTTCCCGGCTACGCCGAGCCCGATTACAGCGTCACCCTCAACGGCGTCACCAAGCAGCGCCACGAGACGCTGAAGGTCTACGTCGCCGAGGGCCGTTTCGTGGTGGCGAAGCCGCCCGGCGCCATCGACCTGTCGCGCTACGCCACCCTCGATTTCGTGGCGAAGATGGACGGCGCGATCCGCCACAAGGCGCTGAGCCCGGCCGAGGCGACGCCGACCAAGGACCCGCTCGCGGCCTTCGCCAAGCGGCCCGACCGGCCATGGTGCGCGGCCGCCAACACGGTCTGCCTGGAATCCCGCTACGACCTCGAGGGCAAGCTGCCGCTCGGCGTCAAACTCGCCAACAAGCTCGAACTCGGCTCGACCAAGAAGGTCGCCGAATTCGTCTCCTTCCAGAGCGAGCTGCGCGTGTTGCCGGCGAACGAAGCCGCGGGTCTCGCCACGTTGACGCGGATCGACACGCCGGTGGCGGGCGGCCTCGAACAGACGATCTTCTGGGTCAACCAGATCCTGCGCTTCGGCAAGTTCCTGGCCGTCGTGCAGCCGGTTCCGAACGATCAGGGGAAGTCGGTGATCACCACCTACATGGCGCTCGCGGTGAAGGCCGACGTGCTCGACCGCAAGCAGGAATATGCCCGGGTGCCGGTGCTCAAGAACCTGCTGCCGGCCCAGGTGCTGATGGGCAATTCCTCGTTCAACACCGGCACCTCGATCAGCGCCGGCCTGCCCACCTATGCCCGCAACCGCATGGTGGCCTTCGCCGACGCGCTGGCCCGGAACTGAGGGCGCCGACCGTCCCCGGCGCGCTCCGTCGTCCACCGGGGCCGCGGGCCGGGGCGGCGGGTCGGGGACGGGGCGTCCGGAAACGGTCCTGCCGGATGCCGGGTCAATTGCCCCGGTTGATGATCGACGGCATCGAGGGCTGGGTGTACTGGCGGTTCACGTCGCGGCGGGTCTGGGTGCCGTTGGTGTCGCTCGACTGGCGGTAATTGCCGGTGTCGAACGATTCGGCCAGGCCGCTGCGGCCGTTCGGGCCCTCGCTGTTGCAGGCGCAGAGGCCGGACAGGAGGGCGGCGGCGAGGGCGAGGGAAGCGAGGCGCATGGCGGGATCCTGTTCCTGGTCTTGAGCCGGGCTCGGCCTGGCACCCTCGTGCTGCCGGTCCTCCCGCCCCGTCAAGCGCGGGGCGGTCAGGCGGCCGCAAGGATAACGAACCGTCGCCGCTTCGTGCGGAAGTGATGTCGCCGCGCCACGAAACCACTCACCACGCCACACGGCAATCGGGGGCGGGGGGCGAATTCCACCCGCCCGCGGCTGGCGCTTTCCGGGGACTTGCGCAAAGTATCCTCGCAATGAGCAACGTCCTTCCCTTCCGCCGACCGGCACCGGCCCCCGTGGCCCAAGTGTCCGACGTCGTGGCCGTCGCCGACGACCTGTTCGCGCTCCTGGAGCAGCTTGAGGCGACCAGCGCCCGGGCCGCCACCATGGGACGCCCGGCCCGCGAGGTCGAGCGCACCGTCCAGAACCTCCTCGACGCGGTCACCGCCGTCGAGCGCGCCCTCGACTGCCTCGGCGAGGGCGACGAGGCCGGCCAGGCCTGACGCCGCCTCCGGCCCCCACGCCCCGCCCGCCGCCCGACGGATGGCCGCCGCCGTGCGAGGCCACCCGAAGCGGCGCTCCCGCGTCCGGGTCGTGTCCGAGGGGACACGTTCGCCGGAGGACGCCTGCGCGCTCAGGTTGTTTCGCGCGCGGATGCCCTGCGGAAAGTGACGCTTCCTCGTCAAATCGCCAAAATTGTTTCCGATTTGTCTACTTATAGACAGACGGCCTCGACCGCTGTGCGCTAGAGGCCGGAGATACATACGGTGAACACAGCGCATCAGATGCCGCCGCCCTTCGAGCCCATGTTTCCGGGTAACCTTCTGCTCAAGGCGCTGAACGCTGGGGATCGGGCTCTGCTCGCCCCCCATCTCGAACCCCTGACGGTCCAGCGGGGCGAGACCCTCTTCACCGCGGGCACGCTGGTCTCGGCCATCGTGTTCCCCTGCGATCAGACCGTGGCCACCCTGATCGTCGCCATGCGCGACGGGCGCAGCGCCGAGACGGCCACGATCGGCCGCGAGGGCGCCGTGGGCGGGGTGGTGAGCAGCGGGTTCCTGCCGGCCTCCACCAACGCGGTCATCCAGTTGGGCGGCCCGATCCTGCGCATGGACGCGATGCGGCTGCAGGAGGCGAAGCGCAAGTCGCCCAGTCTGCGCAACCTGTTCACCCGCTACGGCGATTGCCTGCTGGCCCAGGTGCTCCAGTCGGTGGCCTGCAACGCGCTCCACCCGATCGAGGAGCGCTGCCTGCGCTGGCTCCTGACCCTTCAGGACCGGCTCGGCAGCGACGTGCTCCCCATCACCCACGAGCTTCTGGCGGCGATGCTCGGGGTGCAGCGGACCTACCTCACCCGCATCCTGCGCACGCTGCAGCAGCAGGGTCTGATCGAGGTCGGCCGTGGCCGGATCACCATCCTCAACCGGACCGACATGGAGGCGGTGGCCTGCGAGTGCCACGGCGTCGTCCGGAGCCATTACGAGACGGTCCTGGGCGCGGTCTACGACGCCGACGGCCAGCTCGTCGCCGTTGCCCCGCCGACGAATCTGCGCGAGACGGAACCCCTGAACGCGGAATTGACCGCGTGACGGCCCCGTCACGCCCCTCCCCCCGGGATTCCGTCACGATCGATCGCCGTTGACCGTCATGACGAATCCCACCGCAGAGTCTCCGGTTCTGTCCCGACCGGCCGAGAGCCGGCCCGCCCCGGCCCCCGCGGGCGACGCCAGCGCGGTGCTGCTGCGCATCGCGGTGGAAGCCACCGGCATCGGCATCTACGATCACGACCTGATCACCGGGGTGCTGTCCTGGGATGCGCGGACCCGGGCGATGTTCGGCGTCGCCCGCGACGGGCCGGTCACCTACGAGGGCACCTTCCTGCCCGGCCTCCACCCGGACGACCGGACGCGGGTGGATGACGGCCTGCGGGCCGCCCGCGATCCGGCCGGTCCCGGTCTCTTCGACGCCGAGTACCGGACGATCGCAACCGCGCTGGGGCCGGCCCGCTGGCTCGCGGCGCGGGGGCAGCTCGTGGTCGAGGAGGGGCGCGCGACCCGGATCATCGGGACGGTGCGCGACATCACCGAGGCCAAATCCGCCGAGATCGCCCTGCGGGCCACCGAGGAGCGCTATCGCCTGCTGGCCCGCGCCACCAACGACGCGGTCTGGGACTGGGATCTCGTCAACGACACGGTGCTGTGGAACGAGGCGCTGGCCACCGCCTATGGCTGGACGCCGGACCGCGTCGGCCCGGATGGCGGCTGGTGGCTCTCCCAGGTGCATCCGGACGACCGCTCCGCGGTGGAGGCCGAGATCCGCGCGGTGATCGCCGGCGGCGCGGAGGATTGGCGCCACGAATATCGCTTCCGGCGGGCGGATGGCCGCTACGCCGACGTGCTCGACCGGGGCTACATGGTCCGCGATGCCTCCGGCGCTCCGGTCCGGATGATCGGCGCGATGCTCGACCAGACCGAGCGCAACCGGGCGGGCGCCCAGTTCCGCGCGGTCTTCCAGGGCGCGAATATCGGGATGGTGCAGTTCGATCCGGCCACCGTGCGCGCCACCGCGGTGAACGCGAAGCTCTGCGAGATCTGGGGGGCGTCCGAGGCGGACATCCTCGGGCATTCCCTCGCCCGCTGGACGCCGCCGGAGGACGACGTCGCCCGCCAGGCGCTGCATGATCGGCTGGCCCGGGGCGAGGCCCTGCAGGCGCGCCTGGAGAAACGCTACCGCCGCAAGGATGGGCGGATCATCTGGGCGCGGGTCAACCTCGTCTCGCAGATCGTGGGGGGAACCGTCCTCGCCACGGCGATGATCGACGACATCACCGAGGAGAAGCTCGCCGATGCCCGCCGCGAGGCGCTGATCGCGCTCGGCGACACCCTGCGCGATCTCCAGACCAATGCCGACGTGGTGGTGGTGACCGCCCGGACCCTGGGCCGCATCCTCGGGGTGACGCGGGCCGGCTACGCCCTGGTCGATGCGGGCGGAGCGCTCTCGGCCATCGCCCCGGACTGGACCGCGGAGGGCGGCGTCGTGGCCGACGTGGCGCATCCCCTCGCCACCGTCGCCATGAGCGTCGACCGGCTCCGGCGCAACGAGACCATCGCGGTGGCGGACGTGGCGGCGACGCCCGAGCGGGTCGAGGATGCGTCGAGCTACGTGGCGCTGGGCATGCGCGCCGTGATGAAGGTGCCGATCCTCCGGCGCAGCCGGCTCGTGGGCATCCTCTACGTCCTCGACCGGGCGCCGCGCGACTGGATGCCGGGGGAGATCGCCTTCGCCCGGGAGGTGGCCGAGCGCGCCTGGGGCGGCCTCACCCGGATCGAGGCCGACGAACAGCAGCGCATCCTCAACCGCGAACTCAGCCACCGGCTGAAGAACACCCTGGCGATGGTCCAGGCCATCGCGTCGCAGACCCTGCGCAACGTCACCGACATCGAGGCGGCCAAGGAGGCCCTGGCCGCCCGGCTCATCGCCCTGGGCAAGGCGCACGACATCCTGCTCGTCGGCGAGCGCGAGAGCGCGCAGATCGAGACGGTGCTGGGCAGCGCGCTCGCCCTCCACGACGACCGCCAGCCCGGCCGCTTCGGCCTCTCCGGGCCTTCGATCACCGTCGGCGCCAAGGCCGCCCTGTCCCTGGCCCTGATGGTGCACGAACTCGCCACCAACGCGGCCAAGTACGGCGCCCTGTCGGTGCCGGCGGGCCGGGTCGCCATCGCCTGGACCGTCACCCCGGCCGAGGCCGGCCCGCTCGTGGGCATGACCTGGCGCGAGAGCGGCGGCCCGACCGTGACGCCCCCCTCGCGAAAAGGGTTCGGCTCGCGGTTGATCGAGCGCGGCCTCGTCGGGGCGGTGGGCGGGGCGGTGACCCTCGATTACGCGGCCAGCGGGCTCGTCTGCCGGATCACGGCGCCCCTGGCGGGCTTCCAGGCCGGCGCCTGATCGACCCCGCCCGGGTCGTTTCCCGTGAGGTCGCGATGAAACGTTTGGCCTCGCCGATGCTTGACGCAGCGATGAGCCAGCCACCCCGCATCACCGCCCTCGTCGTCGAGGATGAAACCGTCATCCGGATGGAGACCGCCGATCTCCTGACCGATGCGGGATTCGACGTTCTGGAGGCGTGGAACGGCGCCACGGCCCTGCGCCAGCTCGAGCGCCGGCCGGAGATCGGCCTCCTCGTCACCGACGTCCACATGCCCGGGGACCTCGACGGGTTCGGGCTGTCGCGGCTGGTGGCCGAGCGCTGGCCCGCCATCGCCCTCGTGGTGGTCTCGGGGGCGGCCAGACCCGGTCCCGACGATCTGCCCTCCGGCGCCCGCTTCATCGCCAAGCCGTTCAGCGCCCGGACGGTGCTCGACACCGCCATCGCCCTGCTCGGTCCCCTGCCCCGGCCGGGCGACGCCTGACCCGCGGCGGCGCGCCGGATCGACGGGAAAGCGG
>JAKONB010000174.1 GCA_022702195.1 Beijerinckiaceae bacterium
CGCGGCCGCGTCGAGCATGGGGATCGTCCGCAGGGACAGGCTGGAGCGGCCGAGCTTGGCGCGGGCGAGCTGGCCGTAATAGGCGATGGGCTGGAGCGAGGCGCGCTCGAAGAAGGTCTTGGCCGCCTCCGCCTGACCCTGCGCCTCGGCGGCGCGCCCCTGCCAATAGGCGGCCCGCGCCAGGGAGATCGGGGTCTCGGCGATGGCGGCTGCCGACGCGAAGTGCCGGGCGGCCACCTCGGGCTCGTTCAGGAAGCGCAGGGCGATCCAGCCCGCATGGAACCCGGCCTCGATCCGCTTCTCCACCGTGCGGGCATTGTGGGCGGCGGCGACGGCGTAGCCGCCCTTGGCATCGCCGGCATCCACGAGCTTGCGGGCCACGATCCGGCGCTCGACCCACCATTCGTCGCCATCCACCAGGATGTCGGGGTTGCTCGGCGCGGCAATCAGCAGGGCGGCGGCCTCCGGGAACTTGTCGCGCCGGCGCAGGTGCTGCGCCCGCGACAAGATGTAGGAGGCGTCGCCGCGGAGCGACGGCGGCACCGCGTTGAGGGCGGCGGGGGCGGCGGCGCTCTTGTCCTCCACCGCCCGGCGCGCCCGCACCAGGGTGGCGTAGCCCCCGCCCGCGTAGCCGGCGGCGCGGCCGGCGGTCTCGTAATCCTCCTTGAGGAGGGCGCGCTCCATGCGGAAGCGGTGATCGATCCGGGTGAGGAGGCCGGGGAAGGCGTCCATCACCTTCGCCTCGAGGCTGCGGCCGAACGTGTCCGAGCGCCAGAGGTCGCGGATCAGGGTCGCCGCGTCCGCGTCCAGCCCCTCGGAGCGGAAGGCCAGGGCCAGGGCGAACTTGCCCGGGGCGCTCGCCGGCCTGGCGCCGGCGAAATAGGCCCGCACCGTCGCGGGGTTCCGGCGCTCGATCAGCAGCGCCTCCTCGGCGCGCCGGCGCAGGAGCGGACCGGCCGGCCAGTCCGGGTTGGTGCGGGTGAAGGCGGCGGTGCGCTCGAAGCCGATGCCGGAGCCGGCCCGGATCGCCACCCATTCGAGCAGCGCGCGGGCGGCCGGATCGGCGAAGCCCTCGCGCAGGCGGTCGCCCTCCGAAACCTTGCCCTTGCGATAGGCGTCGATGGCCTGGCGCAGGAGGGCGAGATCGATGTCCGGGGCGATGCGGGCGGCGCGGGCCGGATCGGGCAGGTCCGGAACCGGGGCCACCGGCGAGACCGCCGCGTCGGGGAGCGGGAAGGCGATGCCCGCCTCGGGATCGGCGGAGGCATAGGCCTTGACGGAGGCCGGCAGGGCCTGGCTCGCCGCCGGCAACACGTCCCCCGACGCGGCCTCGCCGCTGCGGCCCTCGAGCTTGAGGGCATCGGCCGCCACGGGATCGATCGCCGTCTTGGCATCCTGCAGGGCCTGCGACGGCGCGGCGGCGTCGCTCGACGGTGTCAGCGTGGTGGCGTCCGCGCCGGCCCCGACCGGGATCGAAGCGGAGCCGAGCATCGTCCCGGCCAAGGCCAGGAGCAGGACCGCACGATGCGGGCGCGTCGGGAACACCATGGTTCTTCAGTCCCTTCGAGAGCGGACGTGCCACTAAGCTCACCCAAAGGGCATTAAGAAGGCATTAACCGCGCGCAGGGAGCGTTTGCGCCGGTGCCGGGGAGCGCCTATGTCTGCCCGTCCGCGCGAGCGGTGCCGCAGCCGGACCACCGGCACATGAGACAATCGACGGCTGGGAACGCCAGGATGACCGACACAACCGCCCGGCGCCTGAAGGGCGCGATGACCGCCCTCGTGACGCCGTTCCGTGACGGCGCCTTCGACGAGCCCGCCTTCCGGGCCTTCGTGAACTGGCAGATCGGCCAGGGGATCCACGGCCTGGTGCCCACCGGCACCACCGGCGAGAGCCCGACCCTGACCCATGCCGAGCACGATCGCGTGGTGGAGATCTGCATCGAGGAGGCCGCCGGCCGCGTGCCGGTGATCGCCGGGGCCGGCTCGAACTCCACCGCCGAGGCGGTGGCGCGGGCGCGGCATGCCGAGAAGGCCGGCGCCGACGCGGTGCTGGTGGTGACGCCCTACTACAACAAGCCGAGTCAGGCCGGCCTCTACGCGCATTTCAAGGCGGTCAACGACGCCGTCGGCATCCCGATCATCATCTACAACATTCCGCCGCGCTCCGTGGTCGACATGACCGTCGAGACCATGGCGCGCCTGTACGAGCTCAAGAACATCGCCGGCGTGAAGGACGCCACCGCCAAGCTCGACCGGGTCAGCCTGCAGCGCCAGGCCATGGGCGAGGACTTCCTCCAGCTCTCGGGCGAGGATGCGACAGCGCTCGGCTACAACGCCCAGGGCGGGCATGGCTGCATCTCGGTAGTGTCCAACGTGGCGCCGCGCCTCTGCGCGGACCTGCAGGAGGCGACGCTGTCCGGCGACTACGCCAAGGCGCTCCGGGTCCAGGACATCCTGATGCCGCTGCACAGCGCCATGTTCGCGGAGCCGAACCCGGCGCCGGCCAAGTACGCCCTGGCCCGGCTCGGCCACATGCGCGACGAGATCCGCCTGCCGCTGCTCACCGTGAGCGACGAGACCAAGCGCGTGGTCGACGCGGCCCTGCGCCATGCGGGCCTGATCGAAGGCTGACACCGCTGGCGAAGGCCGCTCCGACGAACCATATCCCACGGCCTGGTCGCCTCCCGCGACCGGCCTGAAACGACGATGTGATGGCTCCCAAACCCCAATCCGATCGCCGCGTCGTCGCTGACAACCGCGCCGCCCGCTACCATTACGAGATCACCGACACGCTGGAGGCCGGGCTGGCGCTCACCGGCACCGAGGTGAAATCCCTGCGCAAGGGCAAGGCGACCATCGGCGAGGCCTATGCCGGCCCGTCGGGCACCGACCTGATGCTGTTCAACGCCTATATCCCGGAATATGTCGAGGCGAACCGCTTCAACCACGAGACCAAGCGCCCGCGCCGGCTGCTGCTGCACCGCAAGCAGATCAACAAGCTGATCGGCGCGACCCAGCGCGAGGGGTTCACCGTCGTGCCGCTGAAGATCTATTTCAACGAGCGCGGGCGGGCGAAGATCGAACTCGGGCTGGGGCGCGGCAAGAAACTGCACGACAAGCGCGAGGCCGCCAAGGAGCGGGACTGGCAGCGCGACCGCGCCCGGATCATGCGCGACAAGGGCTGATCCCACCGCGCGAGCCGGGCGATGGCCGGATCACCAACCCGCCCGGCCCACCCGCAGGGGCCGGGTGGACGCCGTGCCGGACCGTTGCCCGGCACGGGCGAAAGCGGCCCTCATGCCTCGCCGATATCCTCGCCCTGGCGGATGCCGTAGCGGCTCTCCAGCGCGGGGCTCGGACGGGCCGAGCGTTCCGGGGTCTCGCCGCGCGACCGGGTCGGCGTCTCCCCCTGATGGCGGGGATCGCCCTGGTTGCGGGCCTCGCCTTGGTTGCGGGCCTCGCCTTGGCTCCGATTGTCGGGCAGGGCGCGGGGCGCCCGCTCGCTTGGGTCGCGGCCGACCCGGCCGATCAGGTGGACGAGGTCGACGAACTCGTCCGCCTGGCGTCGCAGGTCGTCGGCGATCATCGCGGGTTGGGTCTGGATCGTGGACACGACGGTGACCCGTACCCCCTTGCGCTGCATCGCCTCGACGAGCGAGCGGAAATCGCCATCGCCCGAGAACAGCACCATGTGGTCGATCCGAGGGGCGAGTTCGAGGGCATCGATGGCGAGCTCGATATCCATGTTGCCCTTGATCTTGCGGCGTCCGGCGGAGTCGGTGAACTCCTTGGCGGGTTTCGTCACCACCCGGTAGCCGTTATAGTCGAGCCAATCGATCAGCGGCCGGATCGACGAATACTCCTGATCCTCGACCATGGCGGTGTAATAGAACGCCCGGATGAGGAGATCCCGGCTCTGAAACTCCTTCAGCAGGCGCCGATAGTCGATATCGAAGCCGAGAGCCTTCGTGGCCGCGTAGAGGTTGGCGCCATCGATAAACAGGGCGCTGCGCTGCTGTGCGCTCATCGTGTGATCCATTTCTCGAGGGAAATGCCCTCGAATTCATACGTCAGCAACATCACCAAGAGTGATAAAAATCGCATCCGTGCCAATACCGACTCGAAATACAACCAGAAGATCTTACTCCCTGCCGTCCGGGAACGGGCGCGACGCCTGCGACATCGGGACATGACGTCCGGACCGGGCAGAAGGTTCTGGATGACAAAGCGTCGTGGAGGGAGAGCATTCGCGCCGCGAAGAGCTGTTCGCGGCGAAGCCACGGCACCTCCATAACACAAGAACGACGGCGTCACATGATTCCCGTGACGCCGACCCGCGCGACGGCGTCCGGCCGGGGCGGGACTCCCCCCGGTCCCCAAGTCTCCCGTCCTGCATCGGGCGGGAAACGGCGGGTCAGCCGGCCTTCATGACGCGGCTGCCGGGCTTCACCGCCGGCAGGGCGGCCAGGTCCGGCGGCAGCGCGTCGGCCGGATAGGCGGGGATGTCGAGGGTCACCAGGGTCACGAGGGGCAGGCCGATCTCGCCGCGCCCGCCGGACCGGTCGATCAGGCAGGCGGCGCCCACGACCTCCCCCGCCTCGCCGCTCAGCGAGGCCAGGCATTCGCGGGCGGAGAGCCCGGTCGTCACGATGTCCTCGACGATCACGGCGCGCTTGCCCGCCGGGATGCTGAAGCCGCGCCGCAGGGTGAAGGGGCCGCCGGGCTCGCGCTCCACGAAGATCGCCCGGGCGCCGAGATGACGCGCCGTCTCGTAGCCCGGGACGATGCCGCCGATGGCCGGGGACACCACGATGTCGATGGGACCGAAGCGCGCCGTGATGGCTTCGGCCAGGGCCTTGCAGAGCCGTTCGGTCCGGACCGGATCGGAGAAGATCGCCATCTTCTGCAGGAAGACGCCCGAATGCAGGCCCGAGCTGAGGATGAAGTGCCCTTCGAGAAGGGCCTCCGCCTCGCGGAATTCGGCGAGCACGGCGTCTGAATTCATGGCGTTTCGGCTCCGGTCGGGGAGGGGGCGGAATGCCCCGTGTGTGGCAGCCGCACCGGCCCGGCGCAAGCGGTGCGCCTACCTCGTCCTCCGCGAAGCCGCCCCGCGAAGACCTACCCGTTCACCCGCTCGACCTTGCTCACGGTGCGCTTGCCGCGCAGCTCGGCGATGATCGCGTTGAGGTGCTTGAGGTCCCACACCGAGAGGTCGATGATCACGGCGGTGAAGTCCTGGGTCTTGCGCTTCATCGAGACGTTGTCGATGTTGCCGTCATGGTCGGCGATGACCTGGGCGATCTGCGCCAGCACACCGGGCTCGTTGATCGACTGCAAGGCAAGCCGGGCGGGAAACCGCTCGCTCAAGCCCCCCTCCACGTCCCAGCGCACGTCGAGCCAGCGGTCGGGCTCGTTGTCGAAATCGGCGAGCGCCGCCGATTGGATCGGGTAGATCGTCACCCCGACCCCCGGCGTGAGGATGCCGACGATACGGTCTCCCGGCACCGCGCCGCCATTGGGGGCGAAGCTCACCGGCAGGTCGTGGTCGAGACCGCGGATCGGGATACCGTCGGAGCGGCCGAGATCGGAGGCACCCCCGTCCGGGAAGGTCAGACGCATGGTCTGGTCCTTGGCGAGCGTCAGGCGCCCGGCCCCGTCGCCGGAGGGCTGGGGCAACGGCGCCGGCGCGGCGCGGCGCTCGTCCTTGTGGTCGGGATAGACCGCCCGGACCACGTCGCCCGAGAACATCTCGCCGCGCCCGACCGCCGCGAACACGTCCTCGGTGCTCTGGCGGGCGAGGCGGGGCAGGGCGCCGCGCAGCTTGTCCTCCGAGAAACTCTTGGCCGCCCGCTCGAAGGCGCGGTCGAGGATCTGGCGCCCGAGCCCGGCATATTGCCGCCGCACCGCCGCCCGGGTCGCCCGGCGGATCGCCGCCCGGGCCTTGCCGGTGACGACG
>JAKONB010000191.1 GCA_022702195.1 Beijerinckiaceae bacterium
ACCGTCACGGGACCGCGCGCCTTCAGGGCCTGATGCACTTCGAAGGCCTGACGCCGTCCGTACTCGCCGGGCTTGACCCCGTCGGCCACCGTGCGGGTGCGGTCCTCGAGGATCGGGCCGTAGATGAAGCGCGCCCAGATGTTCAGGATCTCGATGAGCTCCTTGTTGAGGTTCTTGAAACCCCAGACCTCGTAGGCGTGGACGATGCGGGCCTCGTCGTTCTCCAGGAGACCGCGATAGAGGTCGACCACGCCGCCGACGAAGCGCGGGTGGAAGATGCGCACGCAGCCGTAATCGAGGAGGTTGATGCCGCGCGCCTCGCCGCCCTCGGAGAACACCGTGTAATTGCCCAGATGCGGATCCCCGTGGATCACCGCCGCCCGGCTGAACGGATGCCACCACGCCTTGAACATCGCCTGCGCCAGGCGGTTGCGGATCTCGATGGGAGACTGCGCGAAGTTCAGGATCCCCTCGCCCTCGAGCCAGCCCAGCGTCAGCAGGCGCTTGGTGGAGAGGTCGGCGTGGATCGCCGGCACCCGCACCTCGGCCACGTCGCGCAGGACGCTGCCGTAGAGCGTGGCGTGCTTGGCCTCGTGCTCGTAATCGAGTTCCTCGCGCACGCGGGCGCCAATCTCCTTGGCGATCTCGCGGGTATCGAGCCAGGACGAGATCCGGCGATGCAGGGCGAAGGCGATCTCGAGCTGCTTGAGGTCGGCCTCCACCGCCGATTGCATGTCGGGATATTGGAGCTTGCAGGCCAGCGCCGTGCCGTCGCGCCCGGTGGCCCGGTGGACCTGGCCGAGGGAGGCGGCCGCCGCCGGCTTCAGGTCGAAGGAGGCGAACCGCTTCTGCCAGTCGGGGCCGAGCTCGGCCATCATCCGGCGCTTGACGAAGGCCGCGCCCATGGGCGGCGCGTCGGCCTGGAGCTTCTGCAATTCGGTGGCGTATTCCGGCGGCAGCAGGTCGGGCACGGTGGCCAGCAACTGCGCCACCTTCATGATCGGCCCCTTGAGGCCGCCGAGCGCCTGGGCCAGGGCCGCCGCGTTGGTGGGGGCCTCCTTGCCGCCGAACAGACGGGCGCCGGCCATGCGGGCAGCCACGCCGCCGACATTGGCGCCGACGCGGGCGTAGCGGCTGGCGCGCGCGGAGAAGCGGTTGGCTTCGCTGTCGTGATCGGCCATCGGGTCCATTCAACTCGGTCTTCGGGTCGTTCCCGAGATAAGCGCGCCGCTGGGGCTTGCCAGGGCGCTGCGCGGTTGAGGCGCGCCCGGCCCCGGTTCAGGGCTCGGTTCAGGTCTTCGGCATCCGGTCGCGAATCCAGCGGGCGAGACCGTCCTCGTCGATCTCGCTGGCCGCCAGACCCGGATCATCACCACGGCCTCCGCCTCGTCCACCGGGAGGTCGACGTCGTTGAGACCCAGGAACGTGACCAGGAACAGGAGGGCCGCGGGCGTGTTCCCGGCGATGAACGGATGGTTCTGGGCGATCCCGAACGCGTAGGCCGCCGCCAGCGCGGCGAGATCGACCGACCCATAGGCCGCCCGATCGAGCGGCCGTCCGAGGGTCGGTTCGAGGGCGCCTTCGTCGCGCAGCCCCACGGGGCCGCCAGAGGGCTCGAGCCGGCGCGCATGAATCGCCTGGACGAGATCGTCGGTGAGCCAGACGAACTCGGTCGTGGCCTCGCTCATTCGGCGAGTTCCGAGAGGGCGTTCGGGTAGGTCTTCATCGCCCGCGCGGCGATCGCCAGACCTTTCTCGAAGGTCGGGTCGAGGGGGGGAGAGCCGCACCGAGCCGTCCGGGTTCCCGGTGACGGGGAGCTCGTCGCCCTGGGACGGATTGAGCTGTCCCAGCAAGTCCCTCGGCAGGATGAGCCCGGTGGAATTGCCGATCTGCTTGACGTCGCGCTTCATGGCGAATCGCCTCCTGTTACACGGAATGTCCAACAGGAGGCGGGGGGCCAAGATCAGGCGGTCGTCAGGCCTCCATCGCCTCGAGCTCGACGATCATGCCCTCGATCATCGACAGGCCGATCTGCCAGAAGGCGGGGTCGCGGGCGTCGAGGCCGAACGGGGCCAGGAGCTCGCCGTAGGGCTTGGCGCCGCCGGCCGAGAGCAGGGCGAAGTAGCGCTCCACGAAGCCCTCCTCCGCCTCGGCGTAGACCCCGTAGAGGGAGTTCACGAGGCAATCCCCGAACGCGTAGGCGTAGACGTAGAACGGCGAGTGGATGAAGTGCGGGATATAGGCCCAGAACGGCTCGTATCCGGAATCCAGGGCGATGGCCGGCCCGAGGCTCTCGCTCTGCACCGACATCCACAGGGCGTTGATCCGCTCGGCGGTGAGCTCGCCTTGCGCGCGCGCGGTGTGGACCTTGCGCTCGAAGGCGTAGAACGCGATCTGGCGCACCACCGTGTTGATCATGTCCTCCACCTTGGCAGCCAGCATGGCGCGCCTCTGCGTCGGGCTGGTGGTGGCGGCCAGCAGCCGGCGGAAGGTCAGCATCTCGCCGAACACGCTGGCGGTTTCGGCGAGCGTCAGCGGGGTCGGGGCCATCAGGGCGCCGTTGGGGCCGGCCAGCACCTGATGCACCCCGTGGCCGAGTTCATGCGCCAGGGTCATCACGTCGCGCGGCTTGCCCTGGTAATTCACCAGCACGTAGGGATGCGCCGAGGGCACGGTGGGATGCGCGAAGGCGCCCGGCGCCTTCCCGGGCCGGGTCGGCGCGTCGATCCAGTTCCGGTCGAAGAAGGTGCGGGCGATGTCGGCCATGCGCGGCGAGAACGCGCCGTAGGCGTCGAGCACGGTGTCGCGGGCCTCGGCCCACGGAATGGTGCGCTGCTCGACCTTCGGCAGCGGCGCGTTGCGGTCCCAATAGGGCAGCGCCTCCACCCCGAACCACTTGGCCTTGAGGCGATAGTAGCGGTGCGAGAGGCGCGGATAGGCCGCCTGCACCGCCTCCACCATGGCCGCCACCACCTCGGGCTCCACCCGGTTGGCGAGGTGGCGGGCCTCGGCCACGTCCTTGAAGCCGCGCCAGCGGTCGTTGATCTCGTTGTCCTTGGCCAGCGTGTTGGTGATGAGCGTGAAGGTGCGCAGATTGGCGCGGAACACCTCGCTCAGGGCGCCCGCCGCCTCGCGCCGCACGGCGCCGTCCGGATCCTGGAGCTTGTTGAGCGCCGGCTCCAGCGTCAGCGCCTCGCCCTGAACCGGAAAGCGCAGGGACGCGATGGTGCCGTCGAACAGCCGGTTCCAGGCCGAGCGGCCGGTGACGGACTTTTCCAGGAACAGCTTCTCGGTGCGGTCGTCGAGCTGGAACGGCTTCTCGCGCCGCAGGTCGGCGATCCAGGGGGCGTAGTGGGCGAGTGGCCCCTCGGCCATGGCCGCATCCATCGCCGCGTCGTCCACCCGGTTGAGTTCGAGGGCGAAGAACAGCAGGTGGCTCGAAGCGGTGGTCAGGCGCTCCTGGGTGTCGCCGTAGAACTTCTCGCGGCGCCCGTCGGTGGTGTCGCCCGAATAGACGAGGCCGGCGAACGACATCAGGCGCCCGAGCAGGTCCTCGATCGCCTCATAGGCGGTGACCGCCTCGGCGAGGCGGGCGGAGGCGTCGGGGTCCGCCGCCAGATCGGCGAGCCGGCCGGCATAACGCGCCGAGAAGCCGCGGCACTCCGCCTCGGCCCGGGCGAGGTCGCGGGCGAAGTCGGGGGAGTCGATGCCCCCGTAGAGGTCGCTCAGGTCCCATTCGGGCAGCGCGCC
>JAKONB010000231.1 GCA_022702195.1 Beijerinckiaceae bacterium
TGCGTCGCGGCGCCCTGCTGCTCCACGGCGGCGGCGATGTCCCCCGAGAGATTGCCGAGCCGCGCGATCACCGCCGTGATGCCCGAGATGGTCTCCACCGAGGCTTCGGTGGAAGCGGAGATCTCCAGGACCTTCGCGGCGATCTCGTCGGTGGCACGGGCGGTCTGCATCGCCAGGTTCTTCACCTCGGCGGCGACGACGGCGAACCCTCGACCGGCCTCCCCCGCCCGCGCCGCCTCGATGGTGGCGTTGAGCGCCAGAAGGTTGGTCTGCCCGGCGATGCCGGAGATCAGCCCCACGATCTCGCCGATGCTGGATGCGGCCGCGGCGAGGCGGCGGACGTCGCCGCTCATCTGGGCGGCGTCGCGCCCCGCCTCGTCGGCCACCGCCGCCGAGGTCTCGACGCGATTGCCGATCTCCCGCACCGAGGCGGTGAGTTCCTCGGTGGCGGCCGCCACCGTATCGGCATTGGCCGCCGTCTCCTGCGACGTGCTCGCCACCGTGGCGCTGAGTGCGGAGGTGTCGGCTGCGGCGCGCGACAGGTCGTAGGCGGCGCTCTCGAGTTGGGTCGAGGCGGCCGACACCGCCGCCACGATGCCGCCGGCGCGGGCCTCGAAGCCGTCGGCGATGTCCAGCATCGCCCTGCGTCTCTCCGCCGAGGCTTCGGCGGAGAGACGCTCGCTCTCTATCCGCATCCGCTGCCTCTCGGCGACGCTGTCGCGGAAATCGACGGCGGCGGCGGCGATGGCCCGCACCTCACGGGCGCCGCCCGTGGGGATGTCGCCGGCCTCCTCGCCACGGCCGATCGCCGTGAGCGCCTGGGCGATCCGGGCGAGCGGCCGGGCGATGGCGGTGCCGAAGCCGTAGGCGAGCAGGCTCGACAGGACCAGGGTGGCGAGGCCCACCGCCAGCCACAGGGTGGCGCCGCGCTCGGCCTCCGTGCGGGCAGCCCCGGTGGCCGTGCGGAGATCCGAGGCCAGCCGGTCCTCGATGGCCTTCAGGGCGTCGATCCGCTGGGTGGCGAGGCGGAACCAGGCGGGACCATCGGTGAAGCCGAGGGGCTGGCCCGGAACCGTGTCGAGCACGATGCGGCGCAGACGCTCGACCTCGCGGGCCGGGACGCTCGCGGTGATGGCGTCCAGCAGGGCCGCTTGGGCTGGCTCGGCCCCCATCCGGAACAGGGTCTCGTGGATCCTCTGTCCGGCGCCGAGCGCCACGAGCCGCTCCAGGGGCGCGAGCTCGACCTGACCGGACGCGAGGATGGCGGAGGCGGCGGCGCGCTCCTGGCCGGCCAGCTCCTTCAGGGACAGGAACGCGGAATAGGCCGAGACCCGTGCGGCGAGATCCACGCTGGCAGCCACCTGAGAGGTCTCGCGCACGAGATCGAGGGCCGTGGCGATCAGGCCCGAATAGGCGGCCATGGCCTCGGCGGGCTTCTGCGCGAGACCGTCGACCCCCTGCCGCAGGGAGGGCAATTGGTCGAGCTGCCCCGCCAGGGTCCGTCCTCGTCCGGCGAAGCCCGCGCCGAAGGCGTCCGGGTCCATGGCGGCATGGGCCTGGACGAGCCGGGCGCGCATCGCGTCGGTGAGGCCGCGCTGCGCCTCCAGTTCGGCCCGGAACTTGGTGCCCTTCGATCCGAGGAAGAGACTCGACGCGCCGCGCTCCCGCTGCGCCTCGTGGACGAAGGCCCCGACGTCGCCGGCCAACCCGATCAGGCCCTCCATCTGCACCATGCGACCGCGTTCCTGCACGCGCTGGGTGATCGCAAGTCCGGCCACCACCGCGAACGCGAAGCAGGGCGCCAGGGCAACGAGAAGAATTCTCACGCGGAGCGACGAGAAGAAACCACCGGACATGAAACGGGCCTGGGCTGATCGATATCTCCGTTCTTGAGGGCGGACGTAAACGTCGTGTTGATGCTGCGGCATATGCCGCTTTTATCCTGCGCATGCCAAATTTTTAGGCAGGCTTTTCGGGTTGGCGGGCGCTTCGCCTGCGTCTCCGTGGACAGAGCCCATACCGGCAGTGACAGTGCGATCAAGGACCGTCCTGGTCATGCGAGGCCGTGTCACCGCTTCGATTGCGTCAAGCAGGACGATGCGATGCCAGATCAAAGGGGTGCTCGGGTGAGCTCGCACCTCGGTTGAGATGAGTAGGATCGTACGGTGCGCCGCGCCTGCGGCGGGCTGAGACGAGGTCGGAACGCGCTATGACGTTCGGGGCCTCGACGATGATATCGGATCGTTTTTTAACCGTATCCTTCGCATGGTTGGACCAGATCAGGCAGTAATTTGCCGATGATCGCGCGGGAGAACACATGTGCTGCAATTTATTTCAGTGAAGACCAAGCTGATTTTGTGCTTCGGCATCATGGTCGTCTTGCTTGCTATCCTGCTCGGTCTCTCGTTCCATCAGATGTCGGTGCTCAACGCGGCCACGGCCGATATCGGTCACGTCCGGTTGACCGCGACGCAGGCGCTGGGCCGGATTCAGGAACTGACGCTTCGCGTTCGGGTCAATGGAAGCCGCCTTCTCTCGGCCGAAACGGCCACGCAGAGGGGGGATGCGAAGACGTCGCTCGATCAACGGTTGGCCGAACTGACGCAGCAGCAGGCCGCTTACCTGGCGCTACCGGCGCCCCCCGGGACCCCGCCGATCTACGGCGAGTTCGAGACGCGTTGGAACGGCTATCTCGACCTCCAGCGGCAGGCGATCGAGAAGGCGGAACGGGGCGATACCGCCGGAGCGGTCCGGAGCTACAACACCGAGATGTCCGACGGCATCAGGGCGGTCATTGCCGCGCTGGGGCGTCTCGGCAAATTGAACGAGGCGGCGGCGATCGCCAGCGTCGAGGCCGCCGGCGCCGCCCATGATCGGGGCAGGCTCCAGATGCTGGGCGTCCTCGTCCTGTCCGTGGTGCTCGCGGCCGGCGCCGCATCGCTGCTCGTCCTCGAGGTGAGCCGGCCGCTGGGACGGATGACCGCCGCCATGCGTCGCCTGTCGTCGGGGGATACCGGAACGGCGATTCCGGAGGTCGGACGCCGGGACGAGATCGGCGGCATGGCCGCCGCCGTCCAGGTCTTCAAGGAGAGCATGATCCGCGCCCGGGCGCTGGACGAGGAAAGCGCCCGCGTCCGCGCCGGCTCCGAGGCGCAGCGGAGTGCCCTGATGCGCGACATGGCGGATGACTTCGAGCGTGCGGTCGGCGGCATCATCGCGTCGGTTACGACCGCCGCGACGCAGCTGCAGATGACCGCACAGAGCATGACCGGGACGGCCCGGGAAACCGCCGGACAATCGACCTCCGTGGTGATCGCCGCGGAGGAAGCCGCCGCCAACGTCAACGCCGTGGCCGCCGCCGCCGCGGAACTGGGCTCGTCGGTGGGCGAGATCGGGCGTCAGGTGGAAGGATCGGCCCGCCTCGCCCAGGCGGCGGTGGCCGAGGCCGATCAGACCGGTACGCTCGTGCAGGACCTGAGCACCGCTGCGGCCCGGATCAGCGACGTGGTCGCGCTGATCTCCAGCATCGCTGGTCAGACCAACCTGCTGGCGCTCAACGCCACCATCGAGGCGGCCCGGGCCGGCGAGGCCGGCCGGGGCTTCGCCGTGGTGGCCGCCGAGGTGAAGGAACTCGCCAATGAGACCGCCCGGGCCACGGACGAGATCGCCGGGCAGATCGGCCGGATCCAGGGATCGACCGAACAGGCGGTCCAGGCCATCGGGGGCATCGCCCGACGCATTCAGGAGATCAGCGGCGTCGCCACAGCGATCTCGGCCGCCGTGGAAGAGCAGGGCGCGGCGACCCGGGAGATCGTGCGCAACGTCTCCCTGGCGGCGGCCGGGACCAGCGACGTGACGGGCCATATCGCTGGCGTGGCCGGTGCCGCCGAGGAGACGGGGGCCGCCGCGACGCAGGTGCTCGCTTCCGCCACCGATCTGTCCGGGCAATCGCACCAGCTCGACGCGGAGGTGACCCGCTTCCTCTCCTCCGTCCGGGCCGCATGAGACGATCGCACCGCAAGCCGGGAGGGAGGCCCCACGTGGCTTGCGGTGTCGGCGAACGCCATGCGGCGGCCTCGTGTCTTCGAGAGCATAGTCCCGAAAGGTGGTTGCCAACTCTCGGAAAAAGTCGATGTCAAATCGAGTGCCTGGAGAATCGCCCCGGATCCGATTTCCGGGACCCTACACCTAGTCGAGATCATCCTCGCCAGCCGGCGATCCAGGTGGCAGCGGCCCGCTCGCATCGACGCCGTCCTCGAAGATGCCGGGTGGTCCATCGAAGCCCACGACCCCATCGGGATTGTCCGGGGTGACGTTGGGATCGACCCGCTGCGGACGGGGCCGCTCCAGCCGCCGGTCGATGCGGTCGATGCGACGCAGATCCCGTCCGATCGGAACGTCCCGTGTCTCCTGAGCCTGTGCCCCGCTCGCGAGGCCGATGGCCAGAACGGTGACGCTGAGACGAAGGATCGGGGCGAACATGACGGATTTTCCTGTCGTCGGCCGCGCCAGCCTGCCGGGCCTGAGGGACAACGGCCCCTCGGTCCTTCCGATCCACCGGCCGAGAATGGAAGGGAGCAAGATTGCGTGACGGGCGGGATGTTGTGGTTGTACGCTTTTTGTTCTAATCGACGCAAGTTAGACGATTGACCGGCGACGCAGAACTTGCCCGAGGGCTCCCTTGCCTGCGGGCAGCGCACGCCCGACATGGCGTTTGGTCGATGGCCCCATAGACCCGACGCGACCGCGAAGAGAATTCATGGCCAAAGCGAAAGCCGCCAAACCCTCCCAGGGCACCCGGTCCCAGGGCACCCGGTCGCAGGCCGCCCGCGACGCGGCCGAGATCGAAGCCGGGATCGAGAAGCTGTTCGACGGTGCCCGCGATGCGCGGGTCATCTCCGTGCGTGGCGCGCGCGAGCACAACCTCAAGAACATCGACCTGACCATTCCCCGCGATCGGCTGGTGGTGTTCACCGGCCTGTCGGGCTCGGGCAAGTCGTCGCTGGCCTTCGACACGATCTACGCCGAGGGGCAGCGGCGCTACGTCGAATCGCTCTCGGCCTATGCGCGTCAGTTCCTCCAGATGATGTCGAAGCCCGATGTCGACCAGATCGACGGGCTGTCGCCGGCCATCTCCATCGAGCAGAAGACCACCTCGAAGAATCCGCGATCCACCGTCGGCACGGTCACCGAGATCTACGATTACATGCGCCTGCTCTGGGCGCGGGTGGGCATCCCCTACTCCCCCGCCACCGGCCTGCCCATCGAGAGCCAGACCGTGAGCCAGATGGTCGATCGGGTCCTGGCCCTGCCGGAGAAGAGCCGGCTCTACCTGCTCGCTCCCGTGGTGCGCGGGCGCAAGGGCGAGTACCGCAAGGAGATCGCCGAGTATCAGAAGAAGGGCTTCCAGCGCCTGCGGATCGACGGCGAGTATCACGCCATCGACGACGTTCCGGTGCTGGACAAGAAGTTCAAGCACGACATCGACGTGGTGGTGGACCGGATCGTGGTGCGCGCCGACATCGCCGCCCGTCTGGCCGATTCGTTCGAGACCGCCCTGGAACTGGCGGACGGGATCGCCACCGTGGAATTCGCCGATGCCCCCGAGGGCGGGGCCGCGCCCGAGCCGATCACCTTCTCGTCGCGCTTCGCCTGCCCGGTCTCGGGCTTCACCATCGCGGAGATCGAGCCGCGGCTGTTCTCGTTCAACAATCCGTTCGGCGCCTGCCCGACCTGCGGCGGCATCGGCCACGAGATGCGGATCGACCCGGAACTGGTCATCTCCGATCCCCGCCTCACCCTGAAGAAGGGCGCGGTCGGACCCTGGGCGAAATCGACCTCGCCCTATTACGGGCAGACGCTGGACGCGCTGGCCAAGCATTACCGCTTCAAGACCACTCTGCCATGGGCCGAATTGCCGGAGGCCGCCAAACAGGTGATCCTCCACGGAACCGGCCGCGAGGCGATCCGCTTCGCCTACGATGACGGGATGCGCGCCTACGAGGTCAACAAGCCGTTCGAGGGGGTGATCCCCAACCTGGAGCGCCGCTACAAGGAGACCGAGAGCGACGCCTCGCGCGAGGACATCGCCCGCTTCATGAGCGAGACGCCCTGCGCCGCCTGCGGCGGCAAGCGGCTGAAGCCCGAGGCCCTGGCCGTGAAGGTCGCCCTGGAGGATGTCGGGCAGGTCACCGCCCTGTCGGTGCGCGAAGCGCATCGCTGGTTCTCGGAGCTTCCCGAGAAGCTCACGCCGAAGCAGAACGAGATCGCCTTCCGCATCCTGAAGGAGATCCGCGACCGGCTGACCTTCCTGGTGGATGTCGGGCTCGACTATCTCACCCTGGCGCGCGGCTCGGGCTCGCTCTCGGGCGGCGAGAGCCAGCGCATCCGCCTCGCATCGCAGATCGGCTCCGGGCTCACCGGCGTGCTCTACGTGCTGGACGAGCCCTCCATCGGCCTGCACCAGCGCGACAACGAGCGGCTGCTCGGCACGTTGAAGCGCCTGCGCGACCTCGGCAATTCGGTCATCGTCGTGGAGCACGACGAGGACGCGATCCTGCAGGCCGACTACGTGGTGGATGTCGGGCCGGGGGCGGGCATCCATGGTGGCCGCATCATCGCGCAGGGCACCCCCGAGGAGGTGCTGAAGAACCCGGCCTCCCTCACCGCCAAGTATCTCACCGGCGAGATGAGCGTGCGGGTACCGACCGCGCGCAGGAAGCCGAAGAAGGGTAAGCTCGCGCTGGTGGGCGCGCGCGGCAACAACCTCAAGGATGTCAGCGTCGAGATCCCGCTGGGCACCTTCACCTGCATCTCGGGCGTGTCGGGCGGCGGCAAGTCCACCCTGATCATCGACACGCTCTACAAGGCCGTCGCCAAGGCCCTCAACGGCGCCATGGAGCATCCGGCCCCGTACGAGCGCCTCGACGGGCTCGAGCATCTCGACAAGGTCATCGACATCGACCAGTCGCCGATCGGGCGCACGCCGCGCTCGAACCCGGCCACCTATACGGGCGCCTTCACGCCGATCCGCGACTGGTTCGCCGGCCTGCCCGAGGCCAAGGCGCGCGGCTACCAGGCGGGGCGCTTCTCCTTCAACGTGAAGGGCGGCCGCTGCGAGGCCTGCTCGGGCGACGGCGTCATCAAGATCGAGATGCACTTCCTGCCCGACGTCTACGTGACCTGCGACGTCTGCAAGGGGCGGCGCTACGACCGCGAGACCCTGGAGGTGAAGTACCGCGACCATTCCATCGCCGACGTGCTCGACATGACCGTCGAGGAGGCCGCCGACCTGTTCAAGGCGGTGCCCACCATCCGCGAGAAGATGGAGACCCTGGCCCGGGTCGGGCTCGGCTACGTCAAAGTCGGCCAGCAGGCCACCACCCTGTCGGGGGGCGAGGCGCAGCGGGTGAAGCTCTCCAAGGAATTGTCCAAGCGCGCCACCGGCCGCACCCTCTACATCCTGGACGAGCCGACCACGGGCCTGCACTTCCACGACGTCGCCAAGCTGATGGAGGTGCTCCACGAACTGGTGGACCAGGGCAACACCGTCGTGGTGATCGAGCACAACCTCGAGGTCATCAAGACCGCCGATTGGGTGATCGACATGGGTCCCGAAGGCGGCGATGGCGGCGGCGTCGTGGTGGCCGAGGGCACGCCGGAGCAGATCGCCAAGTCGCGGGCCAGCCATACCGGCCGCTTCCTGCGCGACGTGCTCGCCCGCCGGCCGGCTTCGCCGGTGTCGGCCAAGGGTCGCGCCGCGGCGGAGTAGCGGCCTTCGGCGGCGATTCGGACCGGTTTCGCGCGCGGAACCATCCGGCCCGCTTGCGCACCGCACCAAAGCCTCGCTCCCGGACGCCCTGGCTCCGGGAGGCGGAACCATTCTGCTCAAAAACCCAGGCGGGCCTGCCGGTTCGTCCCGAGTGCCGCCCTCGCACGCAAGAGCTTGAGCATTCAGTGGTATTTTGCCCGCAGACTATAGCCGCAGTCGATCCGATGGTCTCGACCAGGTTTCAATGGTTAACAAAACCTTCCATCGCAGTGCGTTCAAAATGCGGCTTTTGAGCAACGGTGAGTTTGGAACTGCCGCGTTTGCAAGCATCCCTCTGTCCTTCCGCGGCGGCATGTAGAATAGTTCTCGACGTTGAGACATGAACTCGGGCCGCAAAGGGGGGCCTCCCGCAACCGGGTGCGAATAAGCCGCGCGTAAGCGGCGGAGCAGCAAGACCGGTTCGGAAGGCTACGTGGCGGACGCCTGAAATCCTTGGGAAGGAAGAGACAATGATGAAGAACTGGCTCGCCGCCGGAGCGGTGGCGCTTTCGGTCGGCATGACCGCGACGGCCGCTTTCGCGCAGACCACCACCGTTCCGGGTGAGCAGGTCGGCCTGGCCATCGGCGCCCCGCTGCCCGAGGGTGTCTATGCCATCAATACGTTCACCTATGGCGGCCGCGATCAGGGCGGTGCCGACGTGGCGGTCAACGTGCCGGTCCTCGTGTGGTCGACCCCGTTCGTGCCCTTCGGCGGCCGCGTCGAGCTGCTCGTCGCTCCCCCGACCGTCTTCGCGTTCGGCCAGCGCGGCGGCCCGAACGGCCTCAAGGATCTGTCGATCAACGTCGGAACCTTCGTGGGCGGCATCTGGGCGTTCGATCTCGGCAACAACTTCTCGGTCAGCTTGCTCGGCGGTGTCTACCTGAACGAGCTGAACGGTGATCGTGGCTACACCACCACGAACAACGGCACGCTCATCACCCCCGCCCTGCTGCCGCAGCTCTCCTCGAACACCTACCGCGCCGGTATCGCCGCCAGCTACACCGGCGATGGCTACAACATCACCGCCAACCTCACCGGCAACTTCTACGACGCGCCGGCGACCTTCGGTGGCAACAATGCCTTCGGAAGCCGTGGCCCCTTCAACATCTCGGACGCCCTCAACCTCGATCTGACGGCCACGAAGAAATTCGGCAAGTTCGAGATCGGTGCCATCGGCTACGGTACCGTCAATCTCCAGCCCAACCAGACCGTTTTCGTGAACAGCAACCTCTCCGATGCCCGGATCGGTCGCGGCGGCCGCTTCCTGCTCGGCGGTCTCGTCGGCTACGATTTCGGTCCCTTCACCGCTCAGGCCTACGTGGCCCGCACGGTCGCTCGGACGTCCGACTCGTTCGACTCCACCGAGGGTTGGTTCCGTCTGGTCGTTCCGCTGTACTCGCCGGGCGCCGTCGCTGCGGCCGCTCCCGCTCCGATCATTCGCAAGTACTGATCTCGGCCAACCGGTCGCGGGGTGCGAACTCCGCGGCCGATCGGCGGGAACAGGCCGCTCGTCCCTCGGGGCGGGCGGCCTTTTTCGTGGCCGCTATCCTGTGACGAATGTCTCATCGTGGGCGGAAACTTTTCGCGTCGGCGTCCCGTAAGGCGATCTGACACCCCGACCGATCGCGGGGGATCGAAGAGGAAACACCATGATGAACACGACTGTCCGCCGCCCGCTGGCCACCATCGCCCTCGCCTTCGCCCTCGGGGCCGCCGTACCGGCCGCCGCGCTCGCCAAGAACCCGATGGTGGGCGGCGCACCGATGTATGCCTCGAAGACCATCGTGGAGAACGCGGTCAATTCGAAGGATCACACCACCCTGGTGGCCGCCGTGAAGGCCGCCGGTCTCGTGGACACCCTGTCCGGTCCCGGCCCGTTCACCGTGTTCGCACCCACCAACGCCGCCTTCGCCAAGCTGCCGGCCGGCACCGTCGAGACGCTGGTGAAGCCCGAGAACAAGGCCACGCTCACCAAGATCCTGACCTATCACGTGGTCCCCGGCACCTACACCGCCAAGGATCTGATGAAGCTCGCCAAGGATGGCGGCGGCGAGGCCCAGCTCAAGACCGTCGAGGGCGAGCCGCTGGTGGTGCAGTCCAAGGGCAAGAAGGTCTACGTGACCGATGCCAAGGGCAGCACCGCCACCGTCACCACCGCCAACGTGATGCAGTCGAACGGCGTGATCCACGTGATCAACGGCGTCCTGCAGCCCTGATCTCAGGTTCCGATCCGACAGATCTTCAGGCCCCGGCTCCCACGAGCCGGGGCTTTTCGTATGACCAGACCGCTACTCGACGCGGTTCAGCCGGCGAGCGCCCGCGAACCGGTTGAGGAAGCGCGGCTCCTTCTCGGGGGCGATGCGGATGGCGAGA
>JAKONB010000232.1 GCA_022702195.1 Beijerinckiaceae bacterium
GCCGTCACCGCGGGTCGTACGATCGTGTCGGCCTCAGCAATCGTTGCCCTGCTGAGCCGCCGTCGGCTTCCCGTCGCTCTGGCGGGCGACGTCATTCGCGGAGGTGGCCGTAGCCGTTCCGGCGTTGTTCATCGCCCCGACGGTACCAGGGGATTCTGCCTTGGCGCCGGGAGTCACCTTGCTCGTGGTTTTCGGATCGACATTGGAGCTCTTGTCCGCATTGCCGGCCGTCGTTCCGGTGGAACAGGGCGCTGCGACGGCCGTGGCGGCGGTGAGCATGAGGATAGCGCCGGCGCCGGCGAGCGTCGTGAAACGTTGCATGTTTTCCTCCGGTTCATTTCTTGTCCGCTAGTAACGTGATCCGATCTCGGACGGTTCCTGAACGAAATCTAAGAAAGCAAGGATACCCTTCGCCGTGATGGAAAAGTCCCGTTTCATGGTTTCCGGTGCGATGCGGTCCCGGCCCGAGGGGCGAGCTTCGCGATTGTCTGTGTGCACTGCACGGTCAACTTGGCAGTGACGTGCGAAGGCGCTGCGGCACGCCTCCGGTGAGGCGGCAACACGTTGGTTTCATTCAAGCCGTTCGTCCATCGGGACGGGGGGCCGTCACCTCGCTCAGCGACGAGAGTGTCGGACGAATTCACGGCGTGCTACCGCGCGGCGTGACGCATCGGACGCTGTTCTCCGCCGTTTTCAGATCCCTCCCGCCAGGATAGGCCGGCCCCGTGAAGATCGCCATCATCGCGCATCTGAAATTCCCGATCGCTCAACCCTTCTCGGGCGGCCTGGAAATGCACACCCATCTGCTCGCCACCGCTCTCCAGGCGCGCGGACATCAGGTGACGCTCTATGCGTCCGAAGGATCGACGGCGAGCCTCGGCCTCGTCCCCGTCTGCCCGCCCACGGGCAGCGCCTTCGACGATGAGTCCTGCGATCGGATCGACGCCCTGGAACATGCGGCCTATGTCCGGATCATGGATGCGGTGAGCGAGGGGGATTTCGATCTCGTTCACAACAACAGCCTCCATTACCTGCCGTTGCTGCGGGCGCCCGAACTCGCCTGCCCGATGGTCACGGCGCTCCACACCCCGCCCTTCGAGCCGTTCGTGCGCGGCGTCCGGGCACGGGTCCAGGACATGACCTTCGCGGCGGTGTCCGAATCCCTCGCGCGGGAATGGCGGGAGCTGATCGGCCCGCCGCTGGTGATCGGCAACGGCATCAATCTCAAATCCTTCGCTTATTCATCGGCGCCCAAGGGCGAGCCGCACGCGATCTGGATGGGCCGTCTCGTTCCCGAGAAGGGAACCCATCTGGCCATCGATGCGGCCAGGGCCGCCGGGTTGCCGCTGAAATTCGCCGGACCGCGTGTCGACCCGCCCTATTGGGATGCGGAGATCGCCCCGCGCCTCGGGTCCGACATCACCTATCTCGGCCATCTCGATCACGCCGATCTCGCCCGGCGGGTGGGCGAAGCGCATGTGGCGCTCTGCACTCCGCGCTGGGAAGAGCCATTCGGTCTCGTTCTGGCGGAATACCTCGCCTGCGGCACCCCGGTGGCGGCCTTCGCCCGCGGCGCGATTCCCGATATCCTCGACGAATCCTGCGGCGTGCTGGCCCCGGCCGACGATGTCGAGGGTCTTGGCCGCGCCGTGACCCGGGCGATCCACCTCCGCCGCCGCGATTGCCGGCGTCGGGCCGAACATCTGTTCGATGCCGAGACCATGACCGATCGCTACGAGGCGATGTATCGGACCGTGCTGAAGCCAAGCATCCCGATCGCAGCCACCCTCGGCCATGCCCGTGCGCCGCTGCTCGACAATGCGTAGGACCGAACCGTCCCTCGGCCGGGCCGTCATCTGCGTTCCGGCCCGGAACGAGGCGGAGGCGTTGCCCCGGCTGGTCCGCTCCCTCGACGCGCAGGTCGGCTCCGGCGACGCGGCGCGGCTGCGTGTGGTGGTCCTGGCCAACAATTGCACCGATGGCACCGCAGAGGTGCTGCGCGGGATGGAGCGCAACGGCGACATCCCCCATCTCGCCCTGCGGGTGATCGAGGCCCGGATCGCACCGCCGGACGCCCACGTCGGCACGGCCCGTCGCATGGCTCTGGACGCCGGCGCGGATTGGCTCCAGCGCGACGGCGTCGCGGACGGGGTGCTCATCAGCACCGATGCCGACGCGGTGGCCCCGGCCGATTGGGTCCGGGCCAATCTCGCGGCCCTGGAGGACGCCGAACTGGTGGGGGGGCGCCTCGTCATCGACGGCGCCGCGCGCGATCCCGCCCTCGACGACCTGCATCGCCGGATCGAGCGTTACTGGGCCGGGGTGCGGACCCTCGAGGAGCTTCTCGATCCGCCGCCGCACGATCCGGCCCCCCGGCATGGAGACCATGTCGCCGCGAGCCTTGCCCTGCGGGCCGACCTCTATCGTCGGATCGGCGGCCTGCCCGCCCTCGCCTGCGGCGAGGACAACGCCCTCGTGGCGAAGGTCCGGCTCCAGGGGGGGCGGGTCCGCCATTGTCCCGCCGTCTCCATCGCTGTCTCCGATCGGGCCACAGGCCGCGTGGAGGGCGGCATGGCGACGGAAATGACCCGGCGCGTCCGCGTCGTCGCCGGTCTCGCGGATTACCGCCTGCCCTCCGCCGCGCATTGGCGCGCCCTCATCGCGCGACGCCGGGCGCTGCGCCTGGCCTGGGACGCCGAGCATGGTTCGGAGGCCGCCCTCGCGGGCCTCGGGATCGCGCCCGACGACATCGCGGCCATCGATCCGGCCGGATGCCCGAACGCCATCGCCCTGGTGGAACGGGTCGAGGCACGGATCGGCGAGGGGCTGCCGGAGCCGGAGTTTCAGCCCCTCGACCGGGTGCTGACGGAGCTCGACGCGATGATCGCGCAAATTCGGCACGGCGCGGTGGCGCGCGTCGCATGAGCCGGCGGCCGATCGGCTACTACGTCCATCACCAGGGCGCCGGACACTGGCAGCGTGCCTGCCTGATCGCCAGGGGCCTGGACCGCCCCGTGACGCTCATCGGCACGCTCGACGAGATCGACACGGACGGCGCCCCCGGCGCGCTTCTCAACTTGCCGGACGACCGGCTGTCCGGCTTCGACGGGCGCGATGGCGAGGACGACCGCCCGCTCGCCTTCCATTACGCGCCGCTCTGCGCCGACA
>JAKONB010000242.1 GCA_022702195.1 Beijerinckiaceae bacterium
CGTCCTTCGGCAGGTCGACGACGACCGGGCCGGGGCGGCCATGGGACGCGACGTAGAACGCCTCGTGCAGGATGCGCGGCAGGTCCTCGATCGATTTGACGAGGTAATTGTGCTTCGTGCAGTGGCGGGTGATGCCGACCGTGTCGCATTCCTGGAACGCGTCGGTGCCGATCAGATGCGTCGGGACCTGGCCGGTGATGCAGACCAGCGGGATCGAATCGAGCAAGGCGTCGGTCAGGCCGGTGATGATGTTCGTGGCCCCCGGACCCGAGGTGACCAGGACGCAGCCGACCTTGCCGGACGAGCGCGCATAGCCCTCCGCCGCGTGGACCGCGCCCTGCTCGTGGCGGACGAGGATGTGCTGAAGCTGGTTCTGGTGGAAGAGCGCATCGTAGATCGGCAGCACCGCGCCGCCCGGATACCCGAACAGCGTATCGACACCCTGATCCTGAAACGCCCGGATGACCATTTCGGCCCCGGTCATGACCTCGCCGCCCATCGTCCTGCTCCTCGAAATCGAATCGAAACCCGTGTCAAACGTCTCGTCGCGACAATAAAAAAGGGTCCCGAAGGGACCCTGCATGCGCCACCAATCGGATCGCGGACCCTGTTGTCAGGTCCGCCCCGTGGGTGGCGCTTCCGTTACGATAAGGATGGCACGCATGAGTCGAATTCTGGTCCGTTCGGCCACCGGCATGGCGGCACGAAAATCGTGTTGGGTGTCTTAGCGATCCGGGCCGGTGCGGTCAACCAGCGGGCACGGCCGAAACGGCGGAAAAGTTCCGATCCGGGGCACGGGTGGGGCGCGTGCACGAAAAACACCGCCGGACGAAAAACACCGCATGGGGGCCGATCGGGTTTGCCGGATCGCGGTCCGGCGCATTATCTCCGGCACGCCGCTCCGCCCGTCGCGAGGACGATCCCCTGACCGAGACCACGGCCTATCTCCTCCTCGACGTGGGGCGCGCGCCCTGCGCCCTGGCGCAGGCATCGGTGAGCGAGGTGCTGCCGCTGCCGCGCCTGCACCGGCCCCCGGCCGGGGGCGGCCCGCTGGCGGGATTCCTCGATCTCGGCGGCGTGCCGGTGCCGGTGATCGAGCTGGCCGGTCTGCTGGGCCTGGGTGGCGCCGGTCCGGAACGCGCCGCCGATCCCTATCGGCACCTCGTCCTCGCGGCGGATCGCGGGATCGCGTTCCTGGTGGACCGGGTGCAGGACCTCGTGCGGGTGGAGGCGTCGGCCCTCCGCCCGGTTCCGGACGACCGCACCCTCAACGGCTGCGTCACCGGCGAGATCGCGACGGCGCGGGGGCTCGTCCATGTCCTCGACCTCGCCCGGCTCCTCACCCGCGAGGAGCGCCTGCGCATCGACGCCCATGCCCGCGCCGCCTCCGACCGCCTCGCCGCCTTCCCGGCGAATCCGGCGTGAGCGCGCCAGCCCCATGAAGCGGCCCGCGCGGGCGCGCCCCGGGACCGATCCGGCCTTCGCGGAGCTGAAGGCGCGGATCATCGCCCGCACCGGACATCACTATTACGTCGACAAGGACGACCTGCTGTTCGACCGCCTGTACCGGCGTTTCCGGGCGAGCGGGACGGCGGATGGCGCGGCCTATCTGGCGCGCCTGTCCGACCCCGCGCTCGGGGCCGCCGAATGGGCGGCGCTCGAGGCCGAGATCACCATCGGCGAGACCTTCTTCTTCCGCTACGCCGAGCAGTTCGAGGCCCTGCGCACCACGATCCTGCCCGGCCTGATCGCGGCGCGAGCCCATGCGCGCAGCTTGAAGATCTGGAGCGCGGGCTGCTCCACCGGGGCCGAGCCCTATTCCATCGCCATCCTGCTGCACGCGCTGCTGGGGGCGGCCCTGCCCGATTGGCGCATCGCCATCACCGGAACCGACATCAGCGAGGAGGCGCTCGCCACCGCCCGCGCCGGCCTCTACGGCCGCTGGGCCCTGCGGACCCTGCCGATGGAGGAGCGGCTGCGCTACTTCCAGGTCGGTGCGGCCCGGCCCGGGCCGGGCCGGGAGGGGACCTACACCTTGCGCCCGGAATTCCACCGGATGGTGCGGTTCGAGCGCCGCAACCTGATGGAGCTCGTGGACGGGACCGCGCCGCCGCATCTCACCGACTTCGACCTCATCCTGTGTCGCAACGTGCTGATCTACTTCCAGCCCGAGACGGTGCTGGGCATCGTGCGCGGCCTCGGCCGACGCTTGCGGCCGGATGGCTGGCTGCTGATCGGCCATGCCGAGCCCAATCCGGATTTCGCCCACACCCTCGACCCGGTGAACCTGCCCGGCACCGTGGCCTACCGCCCGCGCGGCGCCCCCGGGATCGCGCCCGTGGCCGGCCAGGTCCCGGCCCCGCCGGACTGGGCGCCCCTGGCCGTCACGGCGCAGCCGCCCGCTCCCCGCTCGCCCGATCCCCGGCCGATGATCCGATCGGAACCGGCCGAGCCCGATCTGCGGGAGACGGTCACGGCCGAACCCGTGCCGGACGCGTCCGATGCGGGCGCTCCGGATCTGGCGGCGATCCGGGACCTCGCCGATGCCGGCGAGACCGGCGCGGCGTGGCGCCGGGTGCGGGCGGCTCTGGATGGGGCGCCGACCGAGC
>JAKONB010000254.1 GCA_022702195.1 Beijerinckiaceae bacterium
CGCGTCCTCGGCGCCGAACACGATGCGGCCGCGATCGGGGAAGTCGAGGCCGGCGATGATGCGCAGCAGCGTGGTCTTGCCCGAGCCGGAGGGGCCGAGCAGCGCCAGCAATTCCCCCGCGCGCACATCGAGGGTGAAGTCGTGCAGGACCGCCGCCGTGTCGAAGGTCTTCGACAGGTTCTCTACGCGGATCGCCGTGGCGGCGCTCACCGGCTCAATGCCGGCGTGCCCCCGCCGCGATGTCGTCGCTGTAACGCCATTCGAGGACGGATTTGACGAGGAGGGTGACAAGAGCGAGGCCGGCAAGGAGGGAAGCGACGGCGAACGAGGCAACGAAGTTGTACTCATTGTAAAGGATCTCCACGTGGAGAGGCAGCGTGTTGGTCAAGCCGCGGATATGACCCGAGACCACGGAAACCGCGCCGAATTCACCCATCGCGCGGGCGTTGCAGAGGAGCACGCTGTAGAGCAGTCCCCAGCGGATGTTGGGCAGCGTCACCGTCCGGAAGGCGTGCCAGCCGGAGGCGCCCAGCGTCAGCGCGGCCTCCTCCTCGGCGGTGCCCTGCTCCTGCATGAGCGGGATCAGCTGGCGGGCCACGAACGGGAAGGTGACGAAGATGGTGGCCAGCACGATGCCGGGCACCGCGAAGATGACCTGGATGTCCTGATCGATGAGCCAGGGGCCGAACAGCCCGCGCGAGCCGAAGACCAGCACGTAGATCAGTCCCGATACCACCGGCGAGACCGAGAAGGGCAGGTCGATCAAGGTCACCAGCAGGTTCTTGCCGCGAAACTCGAACTTGGCGATGGCCCAGGAGGCCATGATGCCGAAGACGAGGTTGAACGGCACCGCGATGGCGGCGGTGAGCAGCGTCAGCCGGATCGCCGCGTGGGCGTCGGGTTCGGCGAAGGCGGCGAAGTACGCCTGCCAGCCCTTGGCGAAGGCCTGGATGAACACCGTGACCAGCGGCAGCACCAGGAACAGCGTGAGGAAGAGGATCGCGGTGGCGATCAGCACGCCCCGGACGAGTCCGCCTTCGGTGACGACGCTGGCGGGGCGCAGGAGGGGGACCTGCAGGGCGGCCTTAGACATAGCCGAATCTCCGACGGCTCCAGGCCTGGATCAGGTTGATGGCGAGCAGGGTCACGAACGAGATGCCGAGCATGATCGTGGCGATGGCGCAGGCGCCGCCGTAATCGAATTCCGAGAGCTTGATCACGATGAGCAGCGGCGCGATCTCGGACACGTAGGGCAGGTTGCCGGCGATGAAGATGATCGAGCCGTATTCCCCGACGCCGCGGGCGAAGGCGAGGGCGAAGCCCGTGAGCACCGCGGGGATCAGCGGCGGCAGCACCACCCGGACGAGGGTGTGGAAGCGCCCCGCCCCCATGGTGGCCGACGCCTCCTCGATCTCCCGGTCGATCTCGACGATGAGCGGCTGCACGGTGCGCACGGCGAAGGGCAGGCCGATGAACACCATGGCGATGTAGATGCCCACCGGGGTGTAGGCCGCCTCGATCCCGAACTTGGCGAGCTGGGCGCCGACGAGGCCGTTGGGCGTGTAGAGCGAGGCCAGCGCGATGCCGGCCACCGCCGTGGGGAGAGCGAAGGGCAGGTCCACCACCGCGTCGACGATCTTGCGGCCGGGAAAGTCGTAGCGGGTCAACACCCAGGCGATGAGGAAGCCGAAGGCCGAGGCGGTCAGCGCCGCCAGCAGCGAGACGCCGAAGCTCACCCGCAGGGCCGAGGCCACGCGCGGATCGGTGGCGACGTCCCAGATGCCGGACAGGCCGAGGCCGGAGGCGTTCACCACCAGGGCGGCGAGCGGCAGTAGCACGATCACGCCGAGGCAGGTCAGGGTGTAGCCCAGGGTGAGCCCGAAGCCGGGGATCACGCTGGGCTGGCGGAAGCGCCGCCGCGGGCGGAGGGGTGGAGGCATGGGCAGTCCTGCATCGCGTGACGCCCGGATGGCCGGGCGCCTCTTCGCCCCCGTCGGGGGGAAGCTGAAGGGTGGGCGGGGCTGGAGCCTCGTCCCGGACATCGGATCCGGGACGAGGCTCCAGGTCTTCGATGGTGCGTCGTCTTTCTCCGAAAGCCGGAGACCGCCCTTCGGAACGATGCTCTGGAACTCTCCGCGTGATCCCCGGATCACGCGGAGGGCAGGATCTCGTTGGCTGTGCCGCACGGTCTTGCGCCGAACCGGCCACCCGTCCGGCGGAAACGGCTCTAGCGTCCGGCCTTGCTCAACTGGTCGAACAGGCCGCCATTGTCGAAATTCTTCTTCTGGATGTCGTCCCAGCTGCCCTGGAGATCCTCGATCTTGAACAGCTTGATCTCCGGCAATTGCGCGAGATCCTCGGGTCTGGCGGCTTCACGCTTGATCGGCCGGTAATGATGCTTGGCGAAGATCGCCTGGGCCTTGTCCGAGTAGAGGAACTGGAGATAAGCCTCGGCCTGCTTGCGGGTTCCCTTGCGGTCGACATTGGCGTCCACCAGGGCCACGGGCGGCTCGGCGTAGATCGAGGTAGGCGGCACCACCACGTCGAACTTGTCCCGCCCGAACTCGTCGAACACGAGATAGGCCTCGTTCTCCCAGGTCGGTAGCACGTCGCCGAGCCCGCGCTGGGCGAAGGTCACGGTCGAGCCGCGCGCGCCGGTGTCGAGCACGGGCACGTTCTTGTAGACTTGGCCGACGAAGGCATTGGCCTTCTCGGCGTCCTTGCCCTCCTTTTCGAAGGCGTAGCCCCAGGCGGCGAGGAAGTTCCAGCGGCCGCCGGCCGAGGTCTTCGGGTTGGGGGTGATCACCTTCACGTCGGGTTTGACGAGGTCTCCCCAATCCTGGATGCCCTTCGGGTTGCCCTTGCGCACCAGGAACACCACCGTGGAAGTGTAGGGCAGGCTTTCGTTGGGAAGCTTGCCGCGCCAATCCGGGCTGATCTTCTTCGAGAGCTTGGCGATGGCGTCGATGTCGGACGGGATGCCCAGGGTCACCACGTCGGCGGGGATGCCATCGATCACCGTGCGGGCCTGCGCGCCCGAGCCGCCATGGGCGGCACGCACCGTCACCGTCTCGCCGGTCTGGGCCTTCCAGGCCTCGGCGAAGGCGGCGTTGATGTCCTTGTAGAGTTCGCGCGTCGGATCATACGACACGTTGAGCAGTTCGGTCTGGGCCGAGGCCGGCACGGCCAGCGACGCCACGGCGAGGCAGGCGGCCAGTCCCAGGGCGGCCCGGGAGCGCGAGAGGACGGTCGGCCGGAGCCGGCTCTTCAAGGCGGTGTCGTCGTGCAACGGGCGTCTCCGAAACGATGCGCAGCGGCGGCGGGGAAACCCGTCGCGCCCTCAGATTTCGTTCTTTTTACAGAACGATGTCAAGCGATCAAGCGGAACGAAACCGGCCAGCGCCGGACCGATGCCCGCACTCGGCGGACGTGATGCGGCCATTCCAGGGAAAGGGGGAGAGGTTTCTCTCAAATCCAACCAAAAGGGGAGAAACTTGCATTCCTGGCCTGTTCTTTAGAACGAACATCCGGGGTGCGCGA
>JAKONB010000280.1 GCA_022702195.1 Beijerinckiaceae bacterium
CGTCGGGATCGGGCAAGTCGACCCTGATCAAGACGGTGAACGCCCTCGAGCCGTTCCAGGAGGGCGATATCTCGGTGGACGGGATCGCCCTCAAGGACAAGCGCACCAACCTGCCGAAGCTCCGCTCCCGGGTCGGGATGGTGTTCCAGCATTTCGAGCTGTTCCCGCACCTCTCGATCACCGACAATCTGATGCTCGCGCAGATGAAGGTGCTGAAACGGCCCCGCGAGGAGGCCAAGGCGCGCGGGCTCAAGCTGCTCGACCGCGTGGGCCTCGCCGCGCATGCGCACAAGTTCCCCGGTCAGCTCTCCGGCGGCCAGCAGCAACGTGTCGCCATCGCCCGCGCGCTGTCGATGGATCCCATCGTCATGCTGTTCGACGAGCCAACCTCGGCCCTCGATCCGGAGATGGTCGGCGAAGTGCTCGACGTGATGGTCCAGCTCGCCCGCGAGGGCATGACGATGATGTGCGTGACCCACGAGATGGGGTTCGCCCGCAAGGTCGCCAACCGGGTGATCTTCATGGATCGCGGCGAGATCGTCGAGGATGCCGAGAAGGAGGAGTTCTTCGGCCAGCCGCGCAGCCCCCGCGCCCAGCAATTCCTGTCGAAGATCCTGGCGCATTGATCTTCAGACATCGAGCCAGGCGGGCGGCCGGAGGAAATCGGTCCGACCCGCCCGGCCCGACGAGACCAAAACCGGAATCCCGCGTTGTCGCCTCATGATCGACGACGCCCCCCGACTCGGATTCTGCTGCAAGTTCATTCCCGACGATCCGCCCGAAGGCTTCCCGACTCTTAAGGCCGCCCGCGAGGCGGCCCTGCACATGAACCTGTCCCACGCCACCATGGCGTATCTGGACCGCCTCGCGCCCACAGCCCGGCGCGCCAAGATCGAGGATCTGGTGCGACACAACCTCGGGGCGCTCGGACGTCAGGTGGACTGGGTCGCCGCGCGCCCACCCATCGAGCGCCTCCTGCGCATCGCCAGCAACGTCCTGCCGGGCTACACCCACCCCGTCGCCAGCGCGATCTACGCCGAGCCGGCACTCCGTACCCTCGTGGTGGACGGGCTCGCTCGGATTGGCGAGCGGGCGCGCGCGGGCGGAGTGCGTCTGAGCTTCCATCCCGGCCAGTTCTGCGTCATCGCCTCACGCAATCCATCGGCCTCGGACAACGGCATCGGCGAGTTCGAGCACCATGCCGAACTCATGGCAATGCTTGGCTACGGCAGCGGCTGGCACCCGCACGGGGCGCATATCAACATCCATGTCGGAGCGCGCGACCCCGGCACCGCGGGGTTCCGCGACGCGCTGCCCCGCCTCTCTGAGACGGCGCGCAACCTGATCACCGTGGAGAACGACGAGAACGCCTTCGGCCTTGATGCCGTGCTGGCCCTGGCCGATCATGTGCCGGTGGTTCTCGATCTGCATCACCACTGGGTCGAGAGCCGGGGCGAGTACATCGAGCCCGACGATCCGCGCATCGCCCGGGTGCGGGATTCCTGGCGTGGCACCCGGCCGGTGGCGCATGTCAGCGTGTCGCGAGAGAGTTTCCTCGACGGCCACGATCCCGACGCGGCGCCGGATTTCGTGGCGCTCAGCACCGCCGGGCACAAGTGGCGCGATCTCGCCGCCCATTCGGACATGATGTGGAACCGTGCGGTGAACGACCTCGTCGCCCGGCACCTCGCCTGGGCCGATTTCGAGATCGAGGCAAAGGCGAAGAATCTCGCCTCCGTGGGCATCGCCGCTCAGATCGTGGCGCGGGCGGCGACGCGCCCGGCCGTTCAGCCGGCGAAGCGGAAAAAAGTGGCGGCGGTGTCGCCGTAGACCCGACGTTCCAGCTCCGCGAAACCCGGTGGGGCGGGCACGGGGGCGCTGGCCACCTCCTCGACCACCACCAGGGCCTCCGGCGCGAGCCAGCCGCCCGAAGCGGCGCTGCGCAGGGCGGCGGGGGCCAAGTCGCAGCCGTAGGGCGGGTCGCAGAACACGAGGGTGAAGGTGCCGCTCGTTCCCACCGGCCCGAGCTTGGTGGCGTCCCGGCGGAACAGGCGGGTCTTGCCCTCGCAGCCAAACGCCTCGATGTTCTCGCGGATCAGCCCGCGCGCCTCGGCGCCCTCGTCCACCAGGAGCGCGTAGGACGCCCCCCGCGACAGCGCTTCGAAGCTGAGCGCCCCGGTGCCGGCGAACAGGTCGAGCACACGTGCGTCGATCACCGCGTCGTCGTAGGCATGCGCGAGCACGTTGAAAAGCGCCTCGCGCAGGCGGTCGGAGGTCGGGCGGATCGCGGCGGTCTTCGGAGCGGCGAGGCGACGACCCGAATAGTCGCCGCCGACGATCCTCACCGGCCGCCGCCGCGCGGGGGACGGCCGGCACCGCCGCCGGGCTTGCCACCGGCTCCACCGCGATTGCCGAAGCCGGGCTTGCCCCCCGGCTTGCCGCCGAAACCACCGGGGCGGCCGCCGAAGCCGCCGGGCTTGCCGGCCCCAGCGGGCTTGGCACCGAACCCACCCGGCTTGCCGCCGGGTCGGCCGAAGCCACCGGCCTTGAACCCGCCCGGCTTGCCGAAGCGCTCACCGCCACCGGCCCGCTCGGCACCGATCCCGTCGCTGCTCGGGCGCGAAAAGCCACCGCGGTCGCCGCCGGGCCGCTCGCCACCCCGGAAGCCGGCGGGCTTGTCGCCTCTGAAGCCGGCAGGCTTGTCGCCTCTGAAGCCGGCGGGCTTGTCGCCTCTGAAGCCGGCGGGCTTGTCGCCACGAAAACCACCGGGCTTGTCCGCCCGGTTGCCGAAGGGCCTGTCGCCACGGGGCTCGCCCCGGTTAAAAGCGGGCCGCTCGGAGCGCTCTCCGAAACCGCCGCCCTCGCGGCTCGGCCCGGGCTTGAACGTGCGCGGACGCTCGTCGCCGCGCGGCGGGCCACGCCGCTCACCCCCGTCCGGGCGGACATTGCCGCGCGGGGCGGCGCCGTCGAAGCGGCGCGGAGGCTGGGCCTGCTCGTCGCGGCGCGCCGCGCGGGCATCCGCCTGACGCACGGTCCGGACCGGACGCTCGGCCGCCGCATCGTCGCGCCGGAAGGCGCTGTCGCGGCGATGCGGCTCGGCGGTAGGTTCCTGCGGCGAGGATTTCAGCCGCTCGACCAGCACCCGGCGGTCGCCGGTGCTGATGGCGCCGACGCGCTCGCGGCCACGGGCGGCGGCGGCCTCGCGCTCGGCCTTCGGATCGGCGCCGCGGCGGGGAATCTTCACGGCGCGGGGGGCGCCGTCCTGCGGGGCGGCATCCTCGGCGCGCCAGACCGAACGGCGCGGGCCGGCGCTGTTGCCGCCGGTGGGCACGCGGGCGGGGGCCGCGGGCTTGCGCACCGGACGGTCGCCGCCCCGCGAGGGCGCGCGCTCGTAGCCGTCACGCGCAGGGCGTGGGCGCTCGTCGTCGCTGCGGCGCTGCTGGGCTTCCGAGGCGCTGCGGGCGGGCTGCTTGCCCTGCTGCTTCGGCGAGCCGAACGCCGCGATGGGCTCGCGCACCGGGCTCTCGAAATCGACGCCGGCCTGATCGGCGAGGCCGGGACCGAGCTGCTCCTTAAGCACCTTGGTGCGGATCTCCTCCACGAGGCCGACCTCGATGTCACCGAGCTGGAAGGGTCCGAACGACAGCCGGATCAACCGGTTCACCGCCAGCCCGAGATGCTCGAGGATGCGCTTGACCTCGCGGTTCTTGCCCTCGCGCAACCCGAGCGTCAGCCACAGGTTGTCGCCGGAGGCCCGATCGAGCACCGCCTCGATCGGACCGTAATCCATGCCGTCGATGGTGACGCCCTTGCGCAGCTTGTCGAGCTCGGCCTGGGTGGTGTCGCCATGGGCGCGGACGCGGTAGCGCCGCAGCCAGCCGGTATCCGGATGGGCGATGACCTTGGCGAGTCCGCCATCATTGGTGAGGAGCAGCAGCCCCTCGGTGTTGATGTCGAGCCGGCCCACCGCCACCACGCGGGGCAGGTCCTCTGGGAGCGATTCGAACACCGTCGGGCGCCCCTCGGGGTCGCGCGCCGTGGTCACGAGGCCGCGCGGCTTGTGGAACAGCCACAGGCGGGTGCGCTCGCGGGTGGGCAGCGGCTCGCCGTCGACGGTGATGACGTCGGCATCGGTGACGTTCACCGCCGGCGAGGTGAGCACCTCGCCGTTGAGGGTCACCCGGCCCTGCTCAATCATCGCCTCCACGTCGCGGCGCGAGGCGATGCCGGCGCGGGCGACCGCTTTGGCGATCCGATCCCCCTCGGGGGTCGGCTGGTCGCTCTCGATGGCGGCGGGCTTCGCCGCGGGCGGCTTGCGCCGCAACGGTGCATCGCCACCACGGGCCGGGGGCGCGGCGCGGCGGGGCTTCGGCTGCTCCTCGGCGGAGGGGCCGGGAACGCCGGCATCGGTGGCGGGCGCCCAGGCGCTGGACGGCTCGGCCTGCGTCGATACGGGCTCGGATGCGGGCGCGTCCTCGGACCCGCCCGTTGTGTTGTCGGTAATGTCGCTCATATCAGCCCCATAACAGAGCCGACGCGCCGTTGCGAGCGGTGGCACGTCCGCGCGGGAAGGTTACCCGCGCATGCCTCCCAACGAAAAAGGCAGCCCGGAGGCTGCCTTTCGTGGTCGGAGACGGCTCGATCAGAGCTTGCTCTTCACCGTGTCGGCGGCATTCTTTACGCCGTCCTTGGCGTCGCCGACGGTCTTCTGGGTCTCGCCCTTGAGTTCCTGGGCCTTGCCCTCGGCCTTGAGCTTGTCGTTGTCGGTGGCGTTGCCGATGCCCTGCTTGACGTTCCCGACGGCCTCGTTGGCGAGACCCTTGATCTTGTCAGTGGTGCTGCTCATCGTAAGCTCCTCGCTTGAACCGGGCGGTTTCAACCGCGTCGGCAAGGAAACGGTCACGCCGGCCCGATGTTCCGACGTTTAACATTCGGCGTGCGAGCCAAGGGTGGCGCGCGGCCGGTTTTCGCCGCGGCGCCAGGGCGTTACAGATCCCAAATGCATCCGGTCCAGCTTCCCGGCGATCCCCTCAGCCTCGCCTTCGACGCCGCGCGCCGCGCCGCCCGCGAGGGCGAGGTGCCCGTGGGGGCCGTGGTGGTGCGCGACGGCGCAATCCTCGGCATCGGCCACAACCGGCCCCGGGCGCTGCGCGATCCCACCGCGCATGCGGAGATCCTGGCAATCCGGGAAGCCTGCGCCCGGATCGGCGACGAGCGGCTGATCGGCTGCGACCTCTACGTGACCCTCGAACCCTGTCCGATGTGCGCCGGAGCGATCTCCTTCGCGCGCATCCGCCGGCTCTACTTCGCGGCGCAGGACCCGAAGGGCGGCGGCGTCGAGCACGGTCCGCGCGTGTTCAACCAGCCGACCTGCCACCACGCGCCCGAGGTCTATGGCGGGTTTCGCGAGACCGAGGCCGCCGAGCTCCTGCGCAGTTTCTTCAGGCAGCGGCGTGACGGCTGAGCGGTTGAGTGTTTCTCACAAAACTCCCGCTGCGCCGTGCTGCTTCCGGCGAGAAACGGCGGTGAGCGGAAGTTCTGTGAGGCATTTTAATGACGGCGGACGCTGAAGATGGTCAAGCCGCAGCGAGCGGCTTCGACACGTCCTCCAACGACTTGCCCTCGGCCGCAGTGCCCCAGATGCCGCCGACTATGGCGGCCACCAGCATCAGGGCGGCGCCGATCCCGTAGCCGATCAGCACGTTGTCGCGCGAGCCGGTCTCCACCAGGGCGCCGAACAGGAGCGGCCCCGAGACACCGCCGATGCCGGTGCCGAGCGCGTAGAACACCGCGATGGCCAGCGCCCGGATCTCCAGCGGGAAGGTCTCGGCCACGGTGAGGTAGGCAGCGGAAGCGGCGGCGGAGGCGAAGAAGAACACCACCATCCAGGCGGCGGTCTGACCGACGGGTCCCAGCAGTTCGATCTTGAACAGATAGCCGGTGATGGTGAGTAGAAAGGCCGAGATGCCGTAGGTGAAGGCGATCATCGGGCGGCGGCCGATCGTGTCGAACAGGCGCCCGAGGAGCAGCGGCCCGAGGAAGGAGCCCAGCGCGAAGGGCAGCAGGTACCAGCCGACATGGTCGGCGGGCACTTGGTAGAAGCGCTGCAGAACCAGCGCGTAGGTGAAGAACAGCGCGTTGTAGAAGAACGCCTGCGCCACCATCAGGGACAGGCCCACCAGGGTCTGCTTGCGGTGGCCGACCAGCATGGTGCCGAACACCTCCTTGAGCGGGGTGTGGCTGCGGACTTTCAGCTTCATGCGGCGGGATTCGTCCACGGGCGGCAGGGCGATGCCCTCGTCCGTGAAGCGCTTCTCGATGCCGCTCACCACCCGGTCGGCCTCGGCGGTGTAGCCATGGGTGGCGAGCCAGCGCGGACTCTCGGGGATCCAGGTGCGCAACAGCAGAATCACCAAGCCGATGCCGCCGCCGACGAAGAAGGCGATGCGCCAGCCCCAGGCCGGGTCGATCATGCCGGGCCGCAGGACCACGATGGACAGGAACGAGCCGAGCGCCGCGCCGATCCAGAACGAGCCGTTGATGACGAGGTCGGTCCAGCCGCGCACCCGAGCGGGGACGAGTTCCTGGATGGTGGAATTGATCGCCGTGTACTCGCCGCCGATCCCGGCCCCGGTGAGGAAGCGGAAGAGGCAGAAGCTCCAGATGTTCCAGGACAGGCCGGTGGCGGCCGTGGCCGCGAGGTAGAGCGCCAGGGTGATGAAGAAGAGTTTCTTCCGCCCGATCCGGTCGGTGAGCCAGCCGAAGCCGAGCGCCCCGGTGACCGCGCCGACGAGGTAGGAACTCGCCGCCAGGCCGATATCGAATTCGGAGAAGCTCATGGGCGCCTCGCGCAAAGCCCCCACGAGGGAGCCGGCCAGGGTCACTTCGAGCCCGTCCAGCACCCAGGTGATGCCGAGCGCCACGATGACGAGGACGTGGAAGCGGCCCCAGGGCAGCCGGTCGAGGCGCGCGGCGATGTCGGTGTCGATCACCGTGCCCATCGGCACGCGCTCGGGGGTGGGGCCGCCCGGTTTCGTTTCCGCCCGTGTCGTCATCGACGTCCCCTTAACCGTGACTGCGAACAGTTGTTGGCAATCGTCGCGTCGCGCGGTCGGTTCCGCCAAGCTTTCACGACTTGGCTGTTTGATGGCAGGGTTACCCGGATGCCCCGCGATGAAACCGCCCCGCCGCCACGTCTTGCTCACCGCCCTCGTTCTTGCCGCCAACCTTCGGCCCGGTCTTGCCGCGGAGCCGGAACGTTCCGTCTCGACCGGCATGGAATGGTGGCGTCTGCGCTCCGCCGACGTGGTCACCACGGGCTCGACGACGCCTCCGGCGACGCGCAAGCCGCTGATCACCGCGATCCCGGAAACGCGGCGGTCGGTGCGGGTGGTGTATCCCGGCCTGTCCGACGGGCGCTGACGCTCAGCGCCTCTCGGCGAGACGCGGGTCGAGGGCGTCGCTCAAGCCGTCGCCCAGGAGGTTGAGCGCCACCAGGGTGGCGACCAGGAAGGAAGCCGGCCCGGCCAGCAGCCACGGCGCCGATTCGATGGCCCGCGCGCCCTCGGCGATCAGCGCCCCCCAGCTCGTCTGCGGCTCCTGTACGCCCAGCCCGAGGAACGACAGGAAACTCTCCAGCAGGATCACCCGCGGCACCAGCAGCGTCGCCGCCACGGTGACGGGGCCGAGGGTGTTGGGGATCACATGCCGGCGCAGGATCGCGGTGGTGGACAGGCCGAGTGCCTCGGCGGCGCGGACGAAATCCCGTCGGCGCAGCGCCAGGGTCTGCGCCCGCACCAGCCGGGCCATGTCGAGCCATTCCACGGCGCCGATGGCCACCAGGATCAGGCCGAGGCCGGCCCGGAAGAACACCAGCAGCATGATCACGAAGAACACGAAGGGCAGCGCGTAGAGGATGTCCACGCCGCGCATCATCACCGCGTCGACGCGACCGCCGAGATAGCCGGCGACGGCGCCATAGACGATGCCGATCACGAGCGCGACCAGGGTCGCCACGAGGCCGATCAGCAGGGCGATCCGGCCGGCGACGAGACAGCGCGTGAGCAGGTCACGCCCGAGCACGTCGGTGCCGAGCAGGAAATGCAGCCGCCGTACCGGCGCTTCCACCACGAGACGGCGCCCATCTTCCCCCCGCTCGAGGATGCGCGGCGCACCGAAGAGGTCGGAGCGTGGCAGGTAGCCGAGGGCGCGCGGGTCGATCGGCGCCGAGGCCACCAGGGTGAGGCGGACCCTGCCGTCGTGGACCGCGATATCCTGGGCCGTCGCCCGCATCCGGAAGGCAAGTCCCTCCAGGGCCGGTGCCACGGCCTCGGGGCGCGGATGGGTGCCGAGGCCCGGCGGCGCCTGGACGAGGTCAGGATAGATCCGCCCCGGCGCGTGACCGGTGAGGAAAGGTCCGAAGAGGCAGGCGAGGGTGATCGCCCCGAGGAACAGCAAGGCGACCATCGCCACGCGGTTGCGGGACAGCCGCGCCCAGGCCCGCCTCACCGGCCGAGCCGCAGGCGCGGGTCGATCAGCCCCGAGAGCAGGTCGGCCAGGAGGTTGAACAGGATCACCGCCACGGCCACCAGCAGCACGGTGCCCATCACCAGGGTGTAGTCGCGGTTCACCGCCCCATCGACGAAGGCGCGGCCGATGCCCGGCAGGCCGAAGATGGTCTCCACCACCACCGAGCCGGTGAGCAGGGCGGCGCCGAGCGGCCCCAGGATGGCGAGGATCGGCAGCATCGCCCCGCGCAGGGCGTGGCGGGCGATCCGGGCTGGCCCGAGCCCCATGGCGCGCTGCGTGCGGATATGCGGCGCGGTGAGCACCTCCCCCAGCGACGCGCGGGTGAGCCGCGCCAGCGTCCCGACCTGCGGCAGCGCGAGGGTGATCACCGGCAGGACGAGATGGGACGGCGCGCCGCCCTCCCAGCTGCCCACGGGGAGCCAGCGCAGGGTGAGCCCGAACACGATCTGAAGCAGGGGCGCCACCACGAAGGTCGGTAGGGCGAGGCTCGCCCCGGCCAGCAGCCCGACCAGCCGGTCGGCCACGCTCCCGCGCCGATAGGCGGCGAAGGTGCCGAGCCCGATGCCGAGGATCAGCGCCAGAACGAGGGCGAGGGCGCCCAGACTCGCCGAGACCGGCAGGCCCCGGGCGAACAGCTCCGCCACGGTAAGGTCGCGGAACGAGAAGGACGGCCCGAGATCCCCCCGGAGCAGGGATCCGAGATACCGACAATATTGCTGCCTGAGCGGCTGATCCAACCCGTAGACCCTGGCGAGATTGGCCATGGCGGCGGGGGGCAGGGGGCGTTCGAGGTCGAACGGACCGCCTGGCGCCAGCCGGATCAGGAAGAAGCTGCCGGTGATCACCAGGAACAGGGTCGGGATCGCCTGGAGCAGGCGGCGCAGGACGAAGCCGATCACCCGTCGAGCCTCAGGAAACGCGTCGGCGCGGCGTTGCGCAGGTTGGGGTGGTAGCCCGTGAGCCGGGGGGCGATCAACGCCTTCGAGCGGGTATGCATCACCGGGATCCAGGGCAGGTCCGTCAGCGCGAGGGCCTCGGCCCGCCGCAACAGCCCGGCCCGGCCTCCGACATCGCGCTCGGCCGCCGCTCGCCGCAGCAGCGCATCGTAGGCGGGGTTGGCGTAATGCCCCGGATTGAGGCCATCGTTGCCAGTCTCCAGCAGGAACAGGAAGTTCTGCGGGTCGGCGTAATCCGCCACCCAGGACATCCGGGCCACGTCGAAATCGCCGCCGTCGCGCAGATGGGCGAAATGCGTCTTAGCATCGGTGTAGACCAGCCGCGTCTCGACGCCGATGCCGCGCCACATCTCGGCGATGGCGAGCGCCGTGTTGCGGTTGTTGTCGCTGGTGTTGAACCGATAGGTGAGGGCGAGGGGCCGTGTTCCGAAGCCGGCGTCGGCCAGGAGCGCGCGGGCCGCCTCCTCGCGGTCGATGGGCAGGGCATCGTGTCCGTTGAGTTGGGGCGGATCGGCGTAATGGTCGAGGCTGGGCGGACACAGGGAATAGGCCGGATTCATGGTCCCGCACCAGAGCCTGTCGCACAGGAATTCCCGATCGATCACCAGGGACAGGGCGCGGCGCACGCGTCCATCGTCGAAGGGGGCTTTGCGCAGGTTGATCGCCAGGGCGTAGAGGCCGAGCGCCGGGCCGAGCACCACCTGGTCGCCGAAGCGGCGCTTGAGGGACACCATCTGGTCGCCGGGGAGATCGGCCAGCGAATCGATCTCCCCGCCGGCATAGCGGCGTACGGCGCTGGCCAGATCCGGCGTCGGCAGGAAGGCGACCCGCGGGATCGCGACCGCGGCAGCGGCGTGGAAATGCGGGTTGCGGGTCAGGGTGATGCGGTCGTTGGGCACCGTTTCGGACAGCGCGTAGGCGCCGTTCGAGACGAGGAGACCCGGCCGGGTGAAGCCGTCGCCGTACCGCGCCACCGAGGCCGGATGCACCGGCAGGGCGACGTGGTGCGTCAGCAGGTCGAGGAGATAGGGGGTCGGCTGCTCCAGCCGGATCACCAGGGTGGCGGGATCAGGGGCGGTGACGCCCAGCGCCTCGGCCGGCAGGTCGCCCCGGTTGACCGCACGGGCATGGCGCAGGGGATAGAGCACCTCGGCGTACTTCGCCGCCGTGGCCGGCGCCAGGATGCGCGACAGGGCGAAGACGAAATCGCCGGCCACCACCGAATCGCCGTTCGACCAGCGCGCCTCGGGCCGCAGGCTGAAAGTGTAGGTCAGGGCATCGTCCGAGACCCGCCACGCGGTCGCCACGCCGGGGATGATGGCCCCGTGATTGTCGATGGTGAGCAGGCCCTCGTAGAGGTCGCGCAGGATATGCGCCTCCGCCACCGTGGAGGATCGGTGCGGGTCGAGGGTCTCGGGATCAGCGTCGTTGCCGCGCCGGTAGAGGCCTGCGGGGTCGGCGCGGGCGGTCCCAAGCGCCGCACCGGCGAGGAGGGCGCCCCCGCCCGCTAGGCACTGGCGCCGGTGGAGGCGCAAGGACCAGCTCATACCGCCTCCGGTTGATCCATTTGGCTTCTTCCAGGCGCGGCTCCCCTCGCCTGGAGGGAGAGGGACAGGGTGAGGTGGGTGACCGTTTCGGATGGGACACGCCCCTCACCCCGGCCCTCTCCCAAACGGGAGAGGGGGCCTGTTCCGACCATGCCACCCGACCGGATCAACCGGAAACCGGGTCAGGCGCCGGTCTGCGCGGTGAACCCGGCCGCCGCGATGCCGGCCAGGGCGCAGAGCTCGTCGTTGTCGGAGGTGTCGCCGGAGATGCCGACGGAGCCGATGAGGACCCCGCCGTCGCGGATCAGCACCCCGCCCGGCACCGGCACCAGGGCGGCCGGTCCGACCACATGGCTGATGGCGGCGACGAAATAGGCCTGCTCCTCGGCCCGCTTGGCGATGGCGCGGCCGCCGAGCCCGAGGGCGAGGCAGCCATTGGCTTTGCCCATGGCGATGTCGGCCCGGCGCAGCGACGCGCCGTCCTCGGCCGCCAGGGCTCTGAGCGCCCCGCGCGCGTCGTAGACCACCACCGCGAGCGGCTTCAGCGCGTGCTCGCGGGCCGCCTTCAGGGCGGCCTCGACGATGGTCTGGGCGGCGGCGAGGGTCAGGTCGGACATCGGCTTCCCGGTCGAAT
>JAKONB010000281.1 GCA_022702195.1 Beijerinckiaceae bacterium
GCCGCTGGGCCGAGCGCCGGAAGTACAAGGTCGAGATCGTCGAGTGGTCGGATGGCGACGAGGCCGGGATCAAGGGCGCCACGCTCCTGATCAAGGGCCACAACGCCTATGGCTGGCTCAAGACCGAATCCGGCGTGCACCGCCTGGTGCGGATCTCGCCCTACGATTCGAGCGCGCGCCGGCACACCAGCTTCGCCAGCGTCTGGGTCTATCCGGTGATCGACGACCGCATCGTCATCGAGATCAAGGAATCCGACTGCCGGATCGACACCTACCGCTCGTCGGGCGCCGGCGGCCAGCACGTCAACACCACGGATTCGGCCGTGCGCATCACCCACAATCCCACCGGGATCGTGGTGGCCTGTCAGCAGGAGCGCTCGCAGCACAAGAACCGGGCCACCGCCTGGAACATGCTGCGCGCCCGGATGTACGAGGCAGAGCTGAAGAAGCGCGAGGAGAAGGCCAATGCCGAGGCGGCGGCCAAGACCGATATCGGCTGGGGCCATCAGATCCGCAGCTACGTGCTCCAGCCCTACCAGCTGGTGAAGGACCTGCGCACCGGCACCCAATCCACCGATCCGGACGAGGTGCTCGACGGCGCCCTCGACCCGTTCATGGAAGCCTCGCTGGCCCAGCGGGTCTATGGCGGCGCCGACGTGGTCGAGGATATCGATTGAAGCTTCGTCCCGAACGGTGGTGGCCGGTTTTCGGAAAAGGGCGACGCTGAAACAAGAGCGTGGAGTTTCGTCCCGGGTCCGATTCCCGGGACGAAGCGCCAGCCCCGGTCAGCGGGCGGCGATCAGCTCCGGCGCGATCGCCTCCGCCGCCCGAAGGAAGCGTTGCGGATCGACGGGATCGCCGTCGATCCGGGTCTCGTAATGCAGGTGGTGGCCGGTGGACCGGCCGGTGGAGCCGACGCGGCCGATGACGGTCCCGGCCTCCACGCTCTGCCCCGGCACCACGTCGTAGCTCGACAGATGGGCGTAGCGGGTGGTCAGGCCGTTGCCGTGATCGACCTCCACCATGTTGCCGTAGCCGCCGTTGTAATCGGCCTGCGTCACCCGGCCCGGCGCGGTGGCCCGAGCCGGCTCCCCCGTCTCCGCCCGCAGGTCGATGCCGGTATGCATCGCGTAGCCGCGTGTGAACGGGTCGAGCCGCGCCCCGAAGATGCTCGACAGGGCGATCTCGCCGCGCAGGGGCCGGCGCAGCGGCAATCCGGCGGCGACCCGGCGCAGGCGCGCTTCCTCGCCGATGGCGCGCTGCGCCTGCGCCACGGCGAGGCCGAACGGGTCGAGCCCGTCGAGGGGCACCAGCGGACCGCCGATCCCGGCCGCGCGCCCCTGGCTGATACTCGTACGCTCCGTGCCCGTACGCTCCGTGCCCGTGCGCTCCGTGCCGGCGCGCTCCATCCTGGCTAGATCGAGGCCGAGCCGCGCCATCAGGCCGCGCAAGCGCTGCGTGCTGCGCCCGGCCCGGACGGCGATGTCGCCGACGGCGCGGGTCTGGGCCTCGGCGAGGCTGTCGAGGCACTGCTCGAGCGCGCCCATCTTGATCCCGAGAAGGCGGGCGGATTGCCGCCCGTCCGGATCCGGCGCCGATTCGTCGCGGGTCCGCAATTCGAACGTGTCGGGGGTGGGGAACGGCTTGGCGCCGACGGGGGGTGCCGGCCGCGGGGCGGGCTCCTCGCTCGCCGTGGCAAGGGCCGGGATCTCAGGCAAGGGTCCGGGCGGAACGCGCCCCGCCGTCTCGCCCGCCAGCGCGGCGAGCTGGGCCTGCCTTCCCTCCATCACCGCCTGGCGCCGGGCGAGGTCGGCCACGCGCCGGGCGAGGCCGTCGCGGGTCAGGCTCTGCTCCATCGCGGTGCGGTCGAGCTGCAGCCGGAGGGCGCCGATGCGCTCCTCGTAGGCGTATTGGATCGCGCTCTGCTGCGACACGAACCGGGCCAGCGCCTCGTCGTGAAACACGAGGTAGTAGCTGGCGCCCCCCGCCCACAGGGTCGAGAGACCGAGCGCCGCCCCCATGATCCGGAAGCGGGAGCGGGCCGGAATCGCGGGCCACCGCGCCCGGACGAATGGAGAATGTTGGGCCATCGGCGCATACCTGAACCACGTCCTGGCATCTGACCCGATCAGGGTTAACGAACCGCCAAAAACCCCGGACGCGATCGCCGGTCGCGCCCCTCAGACGAGAGTTTTTCGCCTCATTGGCGAAAAACTCCGCCGCTGTCAGGCGAGGGCCTGGGCCGCCGCCAGAACCTCCTCGGCGTGGCCCGGGACCTTCACCTTCGGCCAGATCCGGGCGATGCGCCCGTCGCGGTCGATCAGCACCGTGGTGCGCTCGACGCCCATGTATTTCCGGCCGTACATGCTCTTCTCGACCCAGACGCCGTAGGCGTCCAGCATCGCCTTGCTCTCGTCGGAGGCGAGGGGAAAGGTGAGGCCGTATTTGGCCCGGAACTTGTCGTGGCTCTTCACCGAATCCGGCGAGACGCCGATCACGATGGCGTCAGCGGCGGCGAAGGCCTCGCCGGCGGCGTTGAAGCCCTGGGCCTCCAGGGTGCATCCGCTGGTATCGTCCTTCGGGTAGAAGTAGAGCACCACCTTGCGGCCCTTCAACGCCCCCAGCCCGATCGTCTCGTCGCCGGCGCCCGGCAGGGTGAAGTCGGGAGCCTGATCTCCGGTGTCGAGCGGCATCATGCCTTCCTTTCGTCCTATTAATGGTGTGCCTGTGCGGGACGCA
>JAKONB010000287.1 GCA_022702195.1 Beijerinckiaceae bacterium
GTGGCGTTGCCGGCATCGATCACGATCTTGCCCTGGAGGGCGGCGCCGTAATCCTGCGCGATCTGCGGATAGGCCTTGTAGGGGACCGCGATCAGCACGACGTCGCCGAAGGCGATGGCGTCCGCCGGAGTCCCGGCGCGGGCCTTGGGGCCGAGGCTCTCGACGAGTCCCTTCAAGTCTTCGGGATGGCGGGACGACAGCATCACCTCGTGGCCCGCCTTGGCCCACAGGCCACCGAGGGTGCCGCCGATATTGCCGGCCCCGACGATGCCGACGCGCAGGGGCTGGGGCGCGGCCTGCGGTGCGGCCTGCGGCCAGGCGGGCCGGCCGGAAACGAGGGCGAGGGACGCACCGAGCGCGAGGAGCGCGCGGCGGGAAACGGTCTCAGAGCGCATCGACATAGGCCTCCATCCGGGCACGCTGGGCGGCGTCGGGCAGTCGACCGCGCGCGGCCCCCACATTGTCCTCGACGTACTCCACCTTGGCCATGCCGGGGATCGGACAGGTCACGGCCGCGTGCGCGAGGACGTATTTCAGGAAGAATTGCGGCCAGCTGGCGCAGTCGAACTCGGCGGTCCAGGCCGGCAGCGCGCGCCCCTGGACGGCCTTGAGCAGCCGGTCCCGCCCGAACGGCACGTTGACCATCACGGCCATGCCGCGCTCGGCCGCCAGAGGCAGGATGCGCTGGGCGGCCAGGCGATCGTCCAGGGCGTAGTTCACCTGGATGACATCGAGCGTCTCGCGCCGCATCAGCGCCTCCAGATCCGGGAACTGGCTGTCGCGCCAGACCGTGACGCCGACGTAGCGGATCTTCTTCTGGGCCTTGAGGTCCCGCAGGGTGGCGAGGTTCGCGGCCGGATCGATGAGGTTGTGAACGGCGATGAGGTCGATCATCGCCGTGTTCAGGCGCTGGAACGAGCGGGCGATCTCCGCCGCTCCGGCCTCGCGCCCGGGCGTCCCGACCTTGCTGCAGAGAAACACTTTCTCGCGAAGCCCCTCCTGCGGCAGGATGAGGCCGAGCACGTCCTCGGCGGTGCCGTAGCTCGGGGCGGTATCGATCACGGAGCCGCCCAGGGCCACGAAGCGCCGCACCGCCTCGCGCAGGGGCGCGACCTTCTCGGGGGTCGGCTCGACCTCGTAGCGGCGCGACGTGCCGATGCCGATGACCGGCAGGGTCTCGCCCGAGGAGGGGATGGCGCGGCGAAGCAGCGCGGCCGGCTCCGCCCGCGCGGGTGTCGCGGCCGATCCGGGGCGCGGCATCGCCCAGGGAAGACAACCGGCACCGGCCAGGATGGCGCGTCGGGATGGGTGCATGGGGGCACGGGCTCCTGCAAGGACGGGCGTCGCCTTCATTTAGAGCGCGCTTGGCCGAAGGGGATGCCGGTTCGGCGTTCTCCACACGGGCCGATGGGGCTGGCGGCCGCGGCCCCCGCACCGGGCAAGCGGTTCATGCCCCGAGTCGAACAGCCCGTTTTGTCCTCCTTCCCACGGACAGGAGCGGTCGCGGCCGATGCAGCGGACTGCTATTGTACCGCGAATCGGAGGCGGTGATGCTTCGTAAGTTGTTCTCGCATGCGGTCCGGAAGGCGCCCTCGGCGGCCGACGGGCGTGATCCGTCGCCCGAAGCCGCCCAGCGCGACGTCGAGACCATGCCGTTCGCGCCGATGGTGCCGCTGCAGCCCCCGGCGGCGCAGAATGACGACCCGTTGCAGGATCTCTACGGGATCGTCGAACAGGATCTTCGGGCCGCCGGGTATCTGCGCTGATCGGCGCGCGGTCTCCGGCTGCGTTCGACACCAACGAGAAACACGGGGCCGGTAGCGTCCGACTCGGCGCGGGGCTTCAGGTTCCCGGCGGTTGCCCCCCATTCTGTCAGGGACAGGGGGTTCCGCGCCACTCGGGAAGGCGATGCCGGCCGGTGGCCGCGCCCGCGAGCGGAGGCCCGTCTCGCCGGGTCCGTGACCGGACCGGACGCGACATCCGCCGACGGGGTGGCGGGTTCGGCCCGGGAATCCGCGTCACGACAGGCACGCGCGATCCGGCACGCCGTCGAACCAGGCTCCGATCACCTCCGGGGTGCGCCAGATGACCGTGCAGAGACGCGTGTCGCCATCCTCCGGCATCCCGAGCAGGAAGGAGGTCGGTACGGGGCTGGCATCCAGCAGCGTCAAGCGTGCGCCGAGATCGGTTCGTTCACAGATCAGGCAAGGGACGACCGTGTGTTCATCGAGGGAAACGGACCCGATTTCATAGCCGTAGATCGCGCTTCCGAGACTCTTGCCCATCATCGTCGCACCGGACTCTTGGATGTGATGTGCCCAGCGTCGTGATCACATCCGAAGGTCATCTTAAAGAAATCGATTAAGTATCATGTGCTCGAATCTCGACGATTTTATCGAGTCGTCTCGAGTTTGAAGGCGATCACGCGAGGCCGGCCATCGGATCCGGATCGGCCGACATGGCTTTTGCCCGAGGCGACGAATCCGGTCAGGCCGACTCGGAGCCTGGATCGTGCGCCGGGCCGGGCCGGGGTCTCGGGGCAGGCCGGCTCACGTAACGGGACCCGGCGAGCAGGAAGCGCCAGGGCGTCTCGACCGCGCGGGTGAGACCGATGCGGGGCGCCGTGACGAGGGTGGGCGTGGCCGCGCGAAGCGTCAGCCGGAACGGTGGGTGATCGAGGGCCAGGCCGTCATGGGCGTCGCTCACCCCCAGGGCCTGACAGAGGCGGCCGGGGCCGGCGCAGAGCAGGCGCTCCCCCACGCCGCCCCGTCGCGCCGCCATCGCGGCCAGCCCGTGGCGCGGTTCGAGGGCGCGCAGCAGCACGGCGCTGCCCGGCTCGCAGACCAGGTTCAGGCACCAGTGTATCCCGTAGGAGCGGTAGACATAGGCATGGCCCGCCGGGCCGAACATGCTGGCGTTGCGCCGGGTCGGCCCGGCGAAGCTGTGAGAGGCCGGGTCCGTCGCGTCGTAGGCCTCGGTCTCGACGATCGGGCCGCCGATGCCGTCGACCTGGAGGTCGCAGCCGATGAGGTCGGCGGCCACCACGGCCGCCGGGCGGGCGAAGAACCCGGCCGGGATCACCCGGCCTTCGCCTTGCGGGCGCGGGCGATCCCCTCGGGACCGAGATCGAGGGCGATGCGGATCGCCTGCTCGACATAGGCCTGCGGGGTCAGCCCGGCGAGCTTGGCGGCGCGGGAGACTTCGAGGCCGAGCCCGAGATCGATGGCCACCGGCGTCGTGCGCGGGGGTGATGGGGCGGCGGCGACCGCCGGTGCCGAAGCCGTCACCGCGATGGCCGGAGCCGGAGCGGTGCTCGGAGCCGGCGCGGAGCGCGGGGCGAGGCCGAGGATCTCGCGGCGCCCCTGCGTGGCCAACTGGTCGGCCCGCTCGTTGCCGACCTCGCCGGTATGACCGCGCACCCAGGTCCAGCGCACGTCGCGCTTCTGGGCGAGGGCGTCGAGCGCCTGCATCAGGTCGACGTTCTTCACCGGGCCGGTGCTGGTGCGCCAGCCCCGCGCCTTCCAGCCGCGCATCCATTCGGTCACCGACTTGATGACGTATTGGCTGTCGCAGCGCATCTCGATGCTGGCGCCCTCGGGGAAATGCGACAGCGCGTTGATCGCCGCCGTCAATTCCATGCGGTTGTTGGTGGTGGCTCGCTCACCGCCGCACAATTCGACCCGCCCCGTCTCCTTCTCGATCACCACGCCCCAGCCGCCGGGGCCGGGATTGGGAACGCATCCGCCGTCGGCATAGACGATGGTTCGCATGGGACTCGCTTCGACCTGTTCACGACGGGCCGCCCCGGGAACGGGCGGCGCCGGGGCATCCGGGCGCCGCCCATAGCACGGGCGCGGGTGCCTCGGGCACCCGCCTCAGGCGTGGGTGGGGTCGATGCGG
>JAKONB010000294.1 GCA_022702195.1 Beijerinckiaceae bacterium
CGAAGAAATTCGGGCGGTAATACTCGCCCATCTCGCCCGCGAGTTCGGTCGAATAGGCGATCAGGTCGGGCTTGGTGTCACGCCAGGTGAAGTAGGTATAGCTCTGCTGGTAGCCCGCCTTGGCGAGCTTCTTCATCATCTTGGGCCGGGTGAACGCCTCGGCGAGGAAGATCACGTCGGGATAGCGCGCGTTCACCTCGGCGATCATCCATTCCCAGAACGGGATCGGCTTGGTATGCGGGTTGTCGACCCGGAAGATGCGCGCGCCGAGCGCGGCCCAGCCGAGAACGATGTCGCGCAGCTCGATCCAGAGCGAGGGCAGCGCGCCGCCGTAGAAATGGACGTTGGAGATGTCCTCGTACTTCTTGGGCGGGTTCTCGGCGAACTTGAGGGTGCCGTCGGGGCGCCACTCGAACCATTCGGGGTGGTTCTTGATCCACGGATGGTCCGGCGAGCATTGGATCGCGAAATCGAGGGCGATCTCCATGCCGTAGGCGTGGCTCGCCGCCACCAGCCGGCGGAAATCGTCGAGGGTGCCGAGCTCGGGATGTACCGCCTCGTGGCCGCCCTCCTCCGCGCCCACCGCGTAGACCGAGCCGACATCCCCCGGCAGCGCCGTCAGGGTGTTGTTCTTGCCCTTGCGGTTGGTCCGGCCGATCGGGTGGATCGGCGTGAAGTAGAGCACGTCGAAGCCGAGTTCGCGGATCTCGGGCAGGCGCCGGATCACGTCGTCGAAGGTGCCGTGGCGATTGACGTCGCCGCTCTGCGAGCGCGGGAAGATCTCGTACCAGGCGGAGAACCGGGCTGCGAGCCGGTCGGCGATCACCGGCACGTTCACCGGATAGCGCGACAGGTTCACCCGCGGCGCGTGCCGGCGCACCAGCGACGCGGTCTCCGGCGCCAGGATCAGGTCGAGCTGCCGGGGCGAGCCGGTCTCCTCGGCGGCCAGCGCCGTGACGGCGGCCCTCAGGCGCTCCTGGTCGCGCCCGTCGGCGAGGTCGGCCGCCGCCTGCACGAAGGCGATGCCCTCGATGGTTTCCAGCTTAACGTCGACCCCGGCATCGCGCTTCTTCAGGGTGTCGCGCATCCAGGACGAGAAGGCGTCGCGCCAGGCCCGGATGGTGAATTCGTAGCGGGCGTTGCGCTCCAGCGGGAAATGGCCGCCCCAGCGGTCGTTGTCGACGAACACCATCGGGTCGGAGGCCCAGACCTCCTCGCCCACCACCCGCGAGAGGATCTCGGCGTCGATGATCTCGTGGCCGTCGCTGAAGATGTCGGCGGTGACGTGGACGCTCTCGCCCACCACCCGCTTGACCGCCGAGCGGCCGCCATCGAGTTCGGGCATCACCGCCTCGATCACCACGCGGCCCTCGCCGGTGGGCGTGGTCAGGACCGGCTGGCGGCCGGTCTCGGCCCGGCTCGCCGCGAAGATCCGCACTTCGCCGGGCGCCAGGGCGATGGACGCCCCGGGATGGAAGGCCACGGGGTCGGCCTCCGGCGTCCGGTCCTCGAAGGCCCCGAGCATGCCGCCGGTCCGCGCCAGCAGCGCCCCGGCCTCCACCGGCACCGGGGCGGCGGTGGGGTTGTGCAGAACCAGGGTCGCGTGGCGCGCCGAGGCGCCGTGGCCGGTGTCGAAGCGCAGCAAGGCCACGAAGGCCGCGTCGGGGGCCGAGATCCGGGCCTGCGCGCCCTCGACATTGGCGGCGGACAGCTCCGCCCGCAGGGCGTTGATGGCGGCGACGTAGCCGGAAATGTCGATGCCGGTGTCGGATTCCCGCGCCTCCGGCGTGGTCTCGACCACGTGCAGGGCCTTGGCGTAGCCCCACTCGTAGCCGATCGGCATCAGCACCCCGGCCGAGAAGAAGGCCGCCAGGGCGTAGCGCGCCTTGAGGTGCCGGGCGATCGCGGCCGTGTCGCCATCGCAGGACGCGGCGAGCCGGGCCATGTCGTGGTTCTCGGGAAAGGCGATGGAGGGCGCCACCACCCGCAGGCGGTCGTACTGCTCCAGCGCCCAGGACGCCTTGAGGTCCCACCAGGCGAAACTGTTGAACAGGTAGTCGAAACCGGCGCCGGCCGTCGCCTGCGCCTCCTCGAAGGTGCAGCCGAGGGTCTCGGCGGCGAAGAGGCAATCGGGCTCCACCGCCTTGGCGGCGCCGATGAGATCGCGCCAGACCGGGGCCGGAACCTTGTAGGCCGCGTCGCAGCGGAAGCCGGCGACGCCGAGATCCTGCAGCCGGTTGATGTAGCCGGCCCAGAGCGCGGTCAGCTCGGTCCGGGGACCCTCGGAATGGTAATCGAGTTCGGCGAGGTCGCCCCAGACGGTGCGTAGGCTCGGATCGTCGGGATCGACGGCGTAGGGGCTCTCGATCTCGCCATCGGCGTCCCGGAGGAACAGGTCGGGCCGCTCGCGCGCCAGGGCGCCGTCCTTGGCGGTGTGGTTGACCACGAGGTCGGTCATCACGGAGAGGCCCTGCGCCTTGGCGGCGGCGCAGAACCGTCGGATCTGGTCGTCGTCCGACGTGCCGTCGTGGTCGCGAAAGCGCTCATCGAGGCGGTCTGTATCGGCCACCGCGTAGAGGCTGCGCGAGCCCCCGGTCTGGTGGAACGGGTTGAGATAGACCCAGTCGAACCCGAGCGCCGCGATCCGGGGCAGTTCCGCCGTCCAGGCCGAGACGCGGCCGACGAGGAGCGGGAACAGGTTGTAGATCCGCGGCCCCTCGGCCCGAGGCGCGAGGGAGGCGGGGAGCGGCACCTGACCGGCTGCGGTCCGCTGGGCGGCGGTCGTTGCGGGGCTCGGTGCGTTCATGCGTGCTCCATTCGGTTTCGTGTCACGGCCAGGGTCCCTCTCCCGCCTGGGGGGAAAGGGACCCGCGCGGTGCGTGGGGGAGAAAATCCCGCCTGCTCCGCAGGCACCCTCCCCCATCGCGGGGACGGGTCGTGTTCGTCAGCGGGTCCGTTTCAGGACCGCGTAGGGCAGACGCGCGAACAGGCGGTCGAGTTCGATCCGTCCGTCCACCACCGCCATCGACGCGCCGGTGACGAGATCCACCCAGACCCCCTCCCCCACCACCGGCAGGGTCGTTCCGGCGAAGGCGTCCGCCGACCAGATCGCGTCGCCGACGAACCCCGAGACGAGGCGCGGGACGGCCACGAGCAGGTCGCCCTCCCCCAGATTGGCATCCGAACGTGTGAACGCGATGACATGCTGGGCGCGCGGACCCTCGGCGGCCAGGGCCTCGTAGGCGGCGTCGGCGTAGAAGGCGGGCCGCTCGGTGCGGTCGGCGAGGAGGCGGGCGAGCGTCGCCTGCTTCACCCGGCCATCGGTCCACCGCGCCAGCAGTTCGGCGACGTCGCCGCCCTGCTCCAGCGCCCGGGCCAGGGCCGGGTAATCCACCGGCCGCCGGTTGTCCGGGTCCACGAACGAGAAGTCCCAGAACTCGGTGCCCTGGTAGGTGTCGGGCAGGCCCGGCAACGTCGCCTTGAGCACCGTGCGGCCGAGGCTGGCGATCATGCCGAGATGGGCCAGGCGCCGGGCGAAGGGGCGCAGCTCCGCCAGGAAGGCCGAGCCCGGCGCGATCAGGGCGGCGAAGAGGTGATGGACCGCGCCCTCATAGGCCTCGTCGACATTGACCCAGCTCGAGCGGCGCTTCGACTCGCGCAGCGCCTTCTCCGCATAGGCATCGAGGCGCTCGCGGAAATCCACGATGGCGTCCGCGTCGTCGCGTTCCAGCAATGCGAGCGGCCAGGCGCCGAGAATCGCCTGGAAGAACATCCACTGATCGTTGGAATCGGGGGCCGGCTCCTTCTCGACCGTGGACAGGTGCGGGGCGGCGTGCCGGGTCCAGGTCTCCCAGGCCTCGGCCCATTCGGTCGGCAGTTCCGAGAGGGCGAGGAGGCGCGTCCGGGCATCCTCGCCGCGCTTGGTGTCGTGCGTCGCCGTGGCGATCATCGCGTTCGGCCAGTCGCGGGCGCGCGCCGCCTGGAGCGCGTGGAAATGCTCCGCGTCGATGCCGTATTCGCCCGGATCGCCGCCGACCTCGTTGAGGCCGAGCAGTTCCGAGAACCGGTAGAACAGGGTGTCCTCCAGGCTCTTGGCCATGACCGGGCCGGTGAGCTGCTGGAAGCGGCGGCGGAAGCGCAGGATCACCTCCGGGTCGGGGCGCCCCGGACCGGTCACGTCGATGCGGCCCAGGAGCGCGTCGGCGGCGAAATCGTGCACCGAGCGATCCGGCAGGCCGCTCCAGCGCTTGGCCTTCTTCACCGCGTTCTCGATGAGGCGGATATCCTCGTCCTCGACGTCGCTCTCGTCGAGGTCGCCCGGCAGGTAGCTGCGATAGGTGGGGAAGCGGGCGATGATCTCGATGAGCGCCCGGCGGATGGCGTTGACCGAGAAGTCGCGGGTGCGCCGGTCGGCATCGGCTACCGCTTTCAGGTCGGAGGTCATCACCTCCAGTTCCGAGGCGAAGCTGATCTCGAGGATCTCGGCCTTGGCCGCCCGCAGCATGAACTTGTAGGGCTCGTCGAAATGGGTCCGGCTCTCGTAGAGCTCCCGGATCTGCCGCTGCCTGCCCTTGTCCACCAGGATGCCGTCGAGCTGGTTCAGCACGTCGTAGCCGGTGGTGCCGGCCACCGGCCAGGGCCGCAGCCGCTCGCCGGGCTCCAGGATCTTCTCCACCACCACGTAGAAGCCGGGACCCACCGCCGCCTGGAGCGCGCGGGCATAGCCGAGCGGATCGGCGAGCCCGTCGATGTGGTCGACGCGCAGGCCGTCGATCCGCCCCTCGCGGATGTGGCGGAACACCGTCTCGTGCGAGCGCTGGAAGATGTCGGATTTCTCGACCCGCAGGCCGGCCAACCCGTTCACGTCGAAGAAGCGGCGGTAATTGATGTCGCTGGCCGCCACGCGCCAATGGGCGAGGCGGTAGGATTGCTGTTCGAGCAGGCGGTGCAGCGGGCCGAAGCTGTCGGGATGCCCCTCGACGCCGTTGAGCAAGGTCATCGCCCGCTCGATGGCCGCCGCGATGGCGGGCGAGGCGGCGACCGCATCGACGAGGCGGTCCTTCAGCTCCTCCGCCTCGGCCGGGAAGGCCCGGCGGCGCTCGTCGTTGGTCTCCTCGCCCATCAGGCGCAAGCGTTCGGAGATGCCGAGCACCTCCAATGCCGCCGCGTCCTCGATGTCGTCCAGCACCGCCAGCGCCCGGTTGAGGATCGACGGGTATTGCAGCGGGCAGAGCGGGAATTCGTGCTCGTAGTGCCAGACGCTGAAGGCGCCCTTGCGGGCATCGAACTTCAGGTCGAGGGTGCCCTTCTCCAGGGCCTCGCCGTAGCGGTCGCCCAGGAAGGGCACCACCAGCTTGTTGTTGGCGCCGAGCCGCGACCAGTCGATGTCGAAGGCATGGGCCGAGGGCGAGAGGCCGCCCCATTCGAGCACCGAGAGCCACCACGGATTGTCGGCGCCGCCCACCCCCATGTGGTTGGGCACGATGTCGAGCAGGAGCTTCAGGCCGTGGGCGTGCAGCACGTCCGAGAAGCGGACGAAGCCCTCCTCGCCGCCGAGTTCGGGGTTGATGGTGGCGTGGTCGACGATGTCGTAGCCGTGGGTCGAGCCCGGCCGCGCCTTCTGAATCGGCGAGGCATAGACGTGGCTGATGCCGAGCTTGGCGAGGTAGGAGACGATCCGCTCCGCGTCCGCGAAGGTGAAGTCCTTGTGGAATTGCAGCCGGTAGGTGGCGCGGGGCGCCGCCGAGGCGAGGCGCGCGGCCCCCGAGCGCGGGCCGCGATCCTCCGCCGAGAGCGAGGCGGCGAGCTTGGCCAGCGGTCCCCCCGGCACCGCGATGGCCTCCAGGGTGCGGTCGAGCTTGCGCCGCCAGTTCGGATAACCCTCGGTGGAGCCCGGGACGTTGGCCTGCGACAGCTCGGAGACCACGTCCTCGTACTGGACGGCGGTGAGCATCGACGGCGCCCGGCCGAGATAGCGCGCCGCCGCCTCGAAGGGGGCGACCTCCGGCACGTCGTAGCTCGGCAGGAGCTGCTCGGCCGCCAGGGCCTCGGTGAGGCGCAGGCGTTCCTCGACCCGCTCGCGGCGCTCGGTCTCGGCCCGGTCGGCATCGTAGAGGCCGAGCGCCTGGCGCGTGTCGGTGTCGACCCCGCGCCACCAGCCGACG
>JAKONB010000302.1 GCA_022702195.1 Beijerinckiaceae bacterium
GGAAGGGCGCCAAGGCGCAGCGGCTGCTCTGGGCCTCCACCGGCACCAAGAACAAGGCCTATTCCGACGTGCTCTACGTCGAGGAGCTGATCGGCCCCGACACCGTCAACACCATGCCGCCCGCCACCATGGACGCGTTCCGCGACCACGGCACGGTGAGGGCCGCCATCGAGACCGATCTCGCGGGGGCCGAGGCGGTGATGCGCAATCTGGCCGAGGCCGGGATCGACATCGCCAAGGTCGGCGACGGTCTCGTGGCGGAGGGCGTGCAGCTCTTCATCGACGCCGCCGACAAGCTGCTCGGGGCGGTGGCCGCCAAGCGCATCGACTTCCTCGGCGCCAAGCTCGACGGCCAGACCCTGGTGCTCGGCGAGACCCTCGCCAACGAGGCCAAGAAGGCGGTGGAATCCTGGCGCGCCTCCGGGGCGATCCGCCGGCTCTGGGCGCATGACAGGACCGTGTGGTCGAACGCCGACGAGGATCGGTGGCTCGGCTGGCTGCGCATCGTCGAGGACGAGCTCGCCCGGGTCTCCGAATACGCCACCTTCGCCGAGGACGTGCGCCAGACCGGCTTCACCGACGTGGTGGTGCTTGGCATGGGCGGCTCCAGCCTCGGCCCGGAGGTGCTGGCCGAGACCTACGGCCCCCGCGAGGGCTTCCCGCGCCTGCGCATCCTCGATTCCACCGATCCGGATCAGGTCCGCGAGACGGAGAGCGCGGTGGCCCTGGAGACCACCCTGTTCATCGTGGCGAGCAAGTCCGGCTCGACCCTCGAGCCCAACGTGTTCCGCGATTACTTCCTCGGCCGCATGAAGGCCCTGGTGGGCGAGCGGGCCGGCGCGCATTTCGTCGCCGTCACCGATCCGGGCTCGGCCATGGAGGCGGCGGCCAGGGCCGACGGCTTCCGCAAGATCTTCTACGGCGTCAAGCAGATCGGCGGGCGCTACTCGGTGCTCTCCGCCTTCGGCCTGGTGCCGGCGGCGGCCTCGGGCATCGACGTGAAGGCCTTCCTCGACACCGCCCGCATCATGGTCCGCTCCTGCGGGCCGGCGGTGCCGCCGGCGCAGAATCCCGGCGTGCTGCTCGGCACCGCCCTGGGTGCCGCCGCCCTGCAGGCGGGGCGCGACAAGGTCACCTTCATCGCCTCGCCCGGCATCGACACGTTCGGCGCCTGGGCCGAGCAGCTCATCGCCGAATCCACCGGCAAGGACGGCAAGGGCCTGATCCCCATCGACGGGGAGCCGGTGGACGTGCCGGCGGTCTACGGACACGACCGCTTCTTCGTCTACCTGCGCCTCGACAGCCGCGCCGATCCCCGGCAGGACGAGGCGGTGCGCAGCCTCGAGCGCGAGGGGCATCCGGTCGCCCACATCACGCTCGCCAACGAGGAGCAGCTGCCCCAGGAATTTTTCCGCTTCGAGATCGCCACCGCGGTGGCGGGCGCGCTGCTGGGCATCAACCCGTTCGATCAGCCCGACGTGGAAGCCAGCAAGATCGAGACGAAGAAGCTGTTCGACGCCGCCGAGGCGAGCGGGTCGCTCCCCGCCGAAACCCCGCTCTTCGCCGACGAGACCGTCGCGCTCTACGCCGATGCGACGAACGCCGAGGCCCTGCCGCAGGCGTCCGACGGTCTGGAGGCGGCCCTGAAGGCGCATCTCGCCCGCACCAAGTCCGGCGATTACGTGGCTTTCCTCGCCTACGTGTCCCGCAACGAGGGCCATCGCGCGATCCTGCAGGAGGCCCGGGTGGCCCTGCGCGACAAGACCCGGCTCGCCACCTGCCTCGAGTTCGGGCCGCGCTTCCTGCATTCCACCGGCCAGGCCTACAAGGGCGGCCCCGACAGCGGCGTGTTCCTGCAGATCACCGCGGACCCGTCGCAGGACCTGTCGATCCCCGGGCGCAAGCTCGGTTTCGGCACGGTGGTGGCGGCCCAGGCGCGGGGCGACTTCGCGGTGCTGGCCGAGCGCGGCCGGCGCGCCCTGCGGGTCCACATCAAGGGCGGCGACGTGGAGGCCGGCCTGAAGCGCATCGCGGCGGCGATCAAGGCGGCCGTGGCGTGATGTGAGCGTTCTCTCCTCCCCCTTGCGGGGAGGAGCCGGAGGTAGGGGTGGTGCAGACGGCACCGCCGCGCTGGTCCGGCACCACCCCCACCCCTGACCCCTCCCCGCAAGGGGGAGGGGAACGCGACGGAGATCACCCATGCAACTCGGTATGATCGGGCTCGGCCGGATGGGGGCCAACATCGTCCGCCGGCTGCTGCGGGACGGGCATTCGGCGGTGGTGTTCGACCAGAATCCCGAGGCCGTGGCGGCCCTGGTCGCCGAGGGCGCCACCGGGGCGGCGAGCCTCGAGGAACTGGTGGAGACGCTCTCGGCGCCGCGCACCGCCTGGGTGATGCTGCCGGCCGGGGCGATCACCGAGGCCACCGTGGCCAAGCTCGGCGGCCTGATGCAATCCGACGACGTGATCATCGACGGCGGCAACTCGTTCTACAAGGACGACATCCGCCGCGCCGGCGCGCTGACGCCCAAGGGCATCCACTACGTCGATGTCGGCACCTCCGGTGGCGTCTGGGGGCTGGAGCGCGGCTATTGCATGATGATCGGCGGCGATGCCCCGGCCGTCGCGCGCCTCGACCCGATCTTCAAGACCCTGGCGCCCGGCCCCGGCACCATCCCCAAGACCCCGGGCCGCGAGGGCCGCGACCCCCGGGCGGAGCAGGGCTACATCCATGCCGGCCCGAGCGGCGCCGGCCACTTCGTCAAGATGGTCCATAACGGCATCGAGTACGGGCTGATGCAGGCCTATGCCGAGGGCTTCGACATCTTGAAGCACGCCAACGCCCCCGAACTGCCGGAGGCTCAGCGCTTCGACCTCAACATCGGCGACATCGCCGAGGTCTGGCGGCGCGGCAGCGTGGTCTCGTCCTGGCTGCTCGACCTCACGGCCGGCGCCCTGGCGGGCGACGAGAACCTCACCGATTTCTCCGGCTTCGTCGCCGATTCCGGCGAGGGCCGCTGGACCCTGAACGCGGCGATCGAGGAATCGGTGCCTGCCAACGTCCTGTCCGCCGCCCTCTACGCCCGGTTCCGCTCGCGCGAGGATGCGAGCTACGCCGACAAGCTGCTCTCCGCCATGCGCAAGGGCTTCGGCGGCCACCAGGAGCCGAAATAGGTGGGTGGCGCGACGATCCCCCTGCCGGCGCAGGCCGAGGTCTTTCCCGATGCCGACGCGGTGGCCCGCGCGGCGGCCGACCGGCTCGTCGCCCTCTGCTCGCGCGACCCCGGCGCCCCGGTTGCCGTGTGCCTGTCCGGCGGCTCGACCCCGAAGCGGCTCTACGCCCTGCTGGCCGGGCCGGATTATGTCGGCGCCCTGCCCTGGGAGCGTCTGCACTGGTTCTTCGGCGACGACCGGCTGGTGCCGTGGGACGATGCGGCGAGCAACGTCCGGATGGCGCGCGATGCCTTCGCGGGCGCGCCGATCCCCGAGGAAAGGTTCCACCCCATGCCGACGGCGGACGGGCTGGCGGCGGCGGCCTCCGCCTATGACCGGACGCTCCGGGCCTTCTACGGGGCTGCACGGCTCGATCCGGCGCGGCCGCTCTTCGATCTCGTCCTGCTCGGCCTCGGCGAGGACGGCCACACCGCCTCGCTGTTCCCGGGCCAGCCGGCGCTCACCGAGACCGAGGCCTGGGTCGCCCCGGTGCCGGAGGCGGGACTGGCGCCGTTCGTGCCCCGCCTCACCCTCACCTTCCCGGCCCTGGCCTCCGCGCGCGAGAGCCTGTTCCTCGTGACCGGGGCGGGCAAGCGCGAGACCCTGCGCCGGCTGGCGGCGGGGGAGGATCTGCCCGCCCGCCGCGTCACCAGCCACGGGCGCCTGACCTGGCTTCTGGACCGGGCCGCCGCCGAAGGCTGACGTCCCGCGAACCCCGGCGAATCCCTGCGGAGAAAGCGGAGTTCGGCCTCGCTCAGGCGTCGCGCTGGCTCGGTTGATCCGGCCCGCGCGGCGATCGGGCGAAGGCCGGATCAGGTCGGGCGATCCGTATCCGAGCATTGCGTGAAAAACCGGCGCGGCGAAGACTTGATCGCATCGGTTTGCCGGCTCGGGCGGATTGACGAAGCCGCTTGCGCGCGTGATGCGAACGCGCGACATCTTGGATAGATTCGCCTCCATCCTGTCTTCGCGGCGCGGTTCCATGCCTGACGACATCCTCGCCCTGTCGCCCCTTCCCGCGCCGCGTCCCGCCCTGCGTCCGGGCCGCCGCTACCGCATCGGGCCGCTCGCCCCGCGCTCGGACCGGGCGGGGCCGACCATCGCCGGCGGCATCCGCAGCGGGGCCATCGCCGGGCTCGCCATCGCCACCGTCCTCGCCGTGCCGTTCCTCCTCGTGCTCGGTGCCGGCGCCCGGGGGCCGCGGGACGTCGCGATGCCGGCCGATGTCCCGGTCGCGCAGGTCTGGGCCGGGTCCGAAGCCCCGGCCACCACCCATATCGCCGACGCGTTGCCGGCGGAGGCCGACGCCGGGGCCGCACCGGCGGTGATCCTCCCGGCCGTCCCGCCGAGGATGCCCCCGCGCCGCTGATCCGGCTGCCGCGCGATCCAAGCGGAAGCCACCGGG
>JAKONB010000305.1 GCA_022702195.1 Beijerinckiaceae bacterium
AAGGCGCGCCTGCGCGCTCCGGTCGTTCCGACGTCGGTCGCCCCCAGGAGGGACGCGGCGAACGGCGCTCCCCCGCACCGCAGCAGGAACAACGCTCGGAGCCGCGTAGCGACAACCGCGCTCGCACGCCGCGCCCGCAGGGAAATGGCGAGGGCCGCGCCATCGGCTGGCTCGACCGTTCGCCGCGCTCGTGATCAACCTCTTCCTCTGAAGCCAGGGTCCTGGAGCGGCCCAACCACAGACGTTTTCGCGCCGCCCCGGTTCTCCGGGGCGGCGCTTTCGTTTGCTCAGGTCTTCGAGCCCATTGCGACGCCCTTCGCGAACGCCATCTCCATCAGGGGTGGAGTCAGCCCCACCATACCGGAGGAGGGCAGCATGCGGTTCGAGATCTATAGGGATCACGCAGGCGAGTGGCGCTGGCGCCTGCGCATGACCAACGGCAACGTCGTCGCCGACTCGGCCGAGGGCTATGCTCAGCGCGTGGATTGCGAGCGGGGCATTGCGGTGGTGAAGAGCAGTGCTCCGGCATCGATCGTCGATATGACCACGGAAATCGCGTGAATTCGGCTGCGGATCGGAGTGGTCTGGGCCGCGGGCCTCGATCCCGCGGATCGCCGCTCGAGTCGAAATGGCGACGGCAACGCTTTCAGACCTCATGCGTTGCTTGCGTCCGGACCTGATCCGGCGACGTCGATTCAGCGGCGTCGATTGCGACATCCAGGGAGTTGTGAACGTGCTGAGGAAACTCGTGCTGGCCGCGCTGCTGGCCCTAGGCTTTGCCGCAACGGCACCAAGGGGAGCGTCCGCTGCCCCGATCGGACCTTCCCTTGCGCTTCAGAGCGAGGCCGCACCCGCGGTTGCGCAGACGGTCCAATATTACGGCTACCGCCGTCGCTATTATGGGCCGCGTCGCTTCTATGGACCCCGCCCGTTCTACGGCCGCCGGTATTACGGTCCGCGTCGCTTCTACGGTCCGCGCCGTTTTTATGGCCCGCGTCGCTTCTACGGTCCGCGCCGCTTTTACTGAGAGCGACTCCCGGCAAGCCTTCGCTCTCGCCGATCCCTTTGAAGCCCGACGCTCGCAGGAGCCGTCGGGCTTTTCGTGAATCAAAATGCCATTTCTAGAATCAATTCCAGAGAAATTTTGCTATATCTGATTTTGAAGCACGGCCGACCGGACGACAGGCTGCTTGGGAGGAGTGCCGTGATGGCGATCGCTCTACGCGAGGTTCGGAGCCGCGAACTCTGGCAATCGATCCCGCTCGACCTTGCCATGTCGGTCATGGCGATCCTGCTCGCGGCCGGGTTGAAATTCTTCGGTTGGATTCTCTGAATTCCGCGATCAGGCGAGGCCAATGGCCTCAAAGCCACTTAGAATGAACGCGGGGAATCAGGGAGGACGAAAGGGAATGGCGTCGACGGAGGAGGGGAGCACTCCGCGCGGTGACCTGACGGTCCGGACCAGCGCGATGCCGGCGGACACCAACGCCAATGGCGACATCTTCGGTGGCTGGGTCATGTCGCAGATGGACCAGGCCGGCGGCATCGCGGGCGTTGAGCGGTCGCGGGGGCGTGTGGTCACCGTGGCGGTGAACGCGATGACGTTCATTCGTCCGGTGCGGGTCGGGGATGTCCTTTGCGTCTACACGCGGGTCGATCACGTCGGCCGCACCTCGATGAAGATCGAGGTCGAGGCCTGGGCACGGCGCTTTCGCACGCAGGTGCGCGAGAAGGTGACGGAAGCGACCTTTACCTTCGTTGCGATCGACGACGACGGGCGGCCGCGCCCCGTGAATCACGATTGAAAACCTCAGGTGTTGGGGGCAGCGACGCGTTGTCGAAGGCCCGCAATCACGGCCTTCAGGATGTCCGAACCCGCCTCCTCGCTACCCATGGACGGTCCAACCGAGCGGATGGCGCCGATGCGCTCATGAACGAAGGACAATTTGGCGATGACCGCCGGGGTCAGCGTGAACGGATAGAGGGCCTGCTGCCCCATGCTGCGGCTCAATGAATTCACCGCGTAGGTGAGCGGCAACCAAGCCTCCACGAGTCGGCCGAAATCCGAGATCTGGTAGGGGTCGTAGTCGATGATGACCGGCTCACCACGCCCATGTCGAAGTCGCGGACGCACATGCAGTTCGAAGGTGCTCGCGGTCTCCACGGTGTCGACGATGTGGAGGTAATGCGCCCAGGTCTCGGCGAAATCCTCCCAAGGGTGGGCGGTTGCGTAGGCGCTGACGAACGATTCTTCCCAATCTGGCGGAGCACCATGGGCGTAATGGCGCTGCAGAGCGGCGGCATAGTTCACGCGCTCATCGCCGAACAGATCCCGGAATGTCCACAGGCTTTGGTCGAAGCGCACCAGCGCGTTCCAGAAATAATGCCCGATCTCGTGCCGGAAATGGCCGAGCAGGGTGCGGTAATACTCCCCGAACAGCATGCGCCGACGCTCGCGCTCGACGTCGTCCGCCTCGGCGATGTTGAGGGTGATCAGGCCGCTCTGATGACCGGTCAGGACCGGCGGACCAACCCGGTAAGTCTCGGCAGGATCCACCAGGAAATCAAAGGCGAGTCCGGTGACCGGGTTCTCGTCCCGAGTCATCAGCGGCAGATTGAGACGCATCAGCGAGTAGAACAGCCGATGCTTGGCCGCCTCGATCTGCCGCCAGCGCGTCAGGTTCCACGCGACGCTGAGATCCGGCACAACGTGGTTGTGGCGGCAGGCCGTACAGTAACGGTCATATGATCCCTCGGGGATCAGCCAGTTGCATGCATCGTAGCTGGCATTGGCACAAAACTTATATTTTCGGGCAGGGTTCGCATAGGCGTGCCAGAAATCTCCAGATGGTTCGAGCGCCGACACCTCATTCACATCGGAAACGTAGCCCAGTTTCCGCCCACAGCTCTCACAGGCCGTACTTTCGAAACTGATCGGCTGATCGCAAGCCTGGCATTGGAAGATCTTCATGGCATCGTCTCGATGACCGTACCCCGTTGCATGCGCTTGTGCATCCATACCGGTCCGCAGGCAGCAGCCACCCGCTGGGCCGGGCGGCGCCAAGACCGTGCCGCGACCCGCTAACAAAAGCGAGGTTGCCGCATGAAGTTCCGGCTTGGCGCGCCCTCATCCCCCGTGGCGCGACAATGCACGAAACTTGCGTAAGAGTCCGGTCAGGAGCAGCCTTCCGCGAAGGTTTCGATGGGAATGCCATTCGCGGCGACGCACCATCAAAGCCATCGCACGCGGGCAACCGTTGGCGTATGGAACGCCTCAGCTTATCCTGGGATGCCGCAGGGCGGCGTCCCGTTTTTGCCGCAACCGATTGGGCGCTTCGCGCCCGGACGGTCCCATGCCCTGGTACTGCGGGAGTCCCCGTGTCGATCAAAGCCGCCCTGCATCACGTCACTCACTACGTCTACGACCGCCCGATCGCGCTCGGGCCGCAGGTCATCCGCCTTCGCCCCGCGCCGCATACGCGCACGGCCGTGCCGGCCTATTCGCTGAAGGTTCTTCCTGAAAACCACTTCATCAACTGGCAGCAGGACCCCAACGGCAATTGGCTGGCACGGCTCGTCTTCCCGGAGAAGACGAAGGAACTGAAGATCGAGGTCGATCTCACCGCCGATATGTCGGTAATCAATCCGTTCGACTTCTTCGTGGAGGAATACGCCCAGACGCGCGGCTTCACCTACGCGGACGACCTGACGGCGGAGCTGAAGCCCTATCTCGTTCTCGACGACGCCATGGCTCCGGAGGTGGATGCCTTCCTCGAACGCCTGCCATCCGAGCAGAACACCGTGCTGTTCCTCGTTGCCCTCAACGCACAGGTGGCACGGGAGATCACCTACGGCGTCCGTATGGAGCCGGGGGTGCAGAGCGCCGCCGAGACTTTGACACTGAAGAGTGGCTCGTGCCGGGATTCCGCCTGGCTGATGGTGCAGGTGCTGCGCCGCCTCGGTCTCGCCGCGCGCTTCGTCTCCGGCTACCTGATCCAGCTGGTTCCCGACACCACCGCGGTGGACGGACCCGCCGGCACCACCACGGATTTCACCGATCTGCATGCCTGGGCCGAGGTCTTCCTGCCCGGCGCCGGCTGGGTCGGGCTCGACGCCACCTCCGGGCTGCTCTGCGGCGAGGGGCATATTCCCCTCGCGGCCACGCCCCATTACAACTCGGCCGCCCCGATCACAGGCCTCGCCGAGCCGGCGCAGGTCGAGTTCGGTTTCGAGATGACCGTGACCCGGGTGGCGGAGGCCCCCCGCATCACCAAGCCGTTCTCCGACGATGTCTGGGCGGCGATGGATGCGCTGGGCGAGCGGATCGACGCCGACCTGACGGAACAGGACGTGCGCCTGACCATGGGCGGGGAGCCGACCTTCGTCTCCATCGACGACTTTGAATCGCCCGAATGGAATGCCGCCGCGGTCGGCCCGACCAAGCGCGGCCTGGCGGACAAGCTGATCCGGCGCCTGCGCACACGCTTCGCACCGGGCGGCATGCTGCATTACGGCCAGGGCAAGTGGTATCCGGGCGAGAGCCTGCCCCGCTGGGCCTTCGCTCTATACTGGCGCCGCGACGGGGTGCCGGTCTGGAAGGATGCGGGCCTCATCGCCGCCGAGGACGGACCGCGTGACGCCAATGCGACCGGCGCCAAGACCCTTATCGACGGCATCGCGAAACGGCTCGGCCTGTCCACCTACGTGTTCCCGGCCTTCGAGGACCCGGTCTACTGGACCGAGAAGCGCGACGAGTTGCCGGTCAACGTCACCACCGCCGATCCGAAATTCCCCAATGCCGAGACCAATGCCCGCATGGCGCGGGTGTTCGAACGCGGCCTCGGCGAGGCCGCCGGCTACGCGCTGCCGCTCGCCAGCCTGCCGTTGGGTGAGGATGCCGAGCGGCGCTGGATCTCGGAAGCCTGGGAGTTCCGCCGTGGCCACGCCTTCCTGACACCGGGCGATTCCCCGGTCGGCTACCGCCTGCCACTCTCCTCGCTCCCCTACGTGCCGCCGGAGCATTACCCCTATTATCAGCCGCAGGATCCGCTGGAGGCGCGCGGCGCGCTGCCCGAGGGTCATCCCGGCACCAAGACCGTGAACGGATCGGACGTGACCGGCGTGGCCGTGCGCACCGCCCTGGCCGTGGAGCCGCGACATGGCGTTCTCCACGTCTTCATGCCCCCCCTGCAGCGCGTGGACGAGTATCTCGAGCTGCTGGGCTACGTGGAAGCGGCCGCAGCCGACCTGAAGCTGACGCTGCACATCGAAGGCTATGAGCCGCCCTTCGATGCGCGCCTGAACGTCATCAAGGTGACTCCCGATCCGGGCGTGATCGAGGTCAACGTCCATCCCGCCGCGACGTGGCGCGAGGCGGTGAGCATCACCAGCGACCTCTACGAGGATGCGCGCCAGATCCGCCTCGGGGCGCAGAAATTCATGACCGACGGGCGCCACACCGGAACCGGGGGCGGCAACCACGTGGTTCTGGGCGGGGCGACTCCCGCCGATTCACCGTTCCTGCGTCGGCCCGACCTGCTGAAGAGCCTGGTACTCTACTGGCAGCGCCATCCGGCGATGTCCTACCTGTTCTCCGGTCTGTATATCGGCCCGACGAGCCAGGCCCCGCGCATGGACGAGGCGCGGCATGACGGGCTCTACGAACTCGAAATCGCCATGGCACAGGTGCCGAAGCCCGACGAGCCGAACATCCCGCGTTGGCTGGTCGACCGGATCTTCCGCAACATCCTGGTGGACGTCACCGGGAACACCCACCGCTCCGAGATCTGCATCGACAAGCTCTACTCTCCGGACGGACCGACGGGTCGACTCGGGCTGCTCGAATTCCGCTCGTTCGAGATGCCGCCGGACCCGCGTATGAGCTTGGCGCAGCAACTGCTGCTGCGCGCCATCGTCGCCTGGCTCTGGCGTGAGCCGCAGGCGGGCGGCTGTGTCCGCTGGGGCACGGGACTGCATGATCGCTTCATGCTGCGCCACTTCCTGTGGGCCGATTTCCTCGACGTGCTGGAGGATCTTCGGGCAGCGGGCTACGGTTTCGACCCGGCGGCCTTCGTCGCGCAGCGTGAATTCCGCTTTCCGGTCTTCGGGACGGTGGAGCATGGCAGCGTGAAGCTGGAGCTGCGCCAAGCCCTGGAACCCTGGCACGTGCTGGGAGAGGAGGGCGCGATCGGGGGTACGGTGCGCTACGTCGATTCGTCCGTGGAGCGGTTGCAGGTGAAGGTCGAGGGCTTCGTCCCCGGTCGTCACGTCATTGCCTGCAACGGGCGACGCATACCCATGACCGGCACCGGCGTGTCGGGTGAGGCGGTGGCCGGACTGCGCTTCAAGGCATGGCAACCGGCTTCGTCGATGCATCCGACGATCCCACCCCATTCGCCCCTGACCATCGACATCCTGGATTCGTGGAGCGGCCGGTCGCTCGGCGGATGCCGCTACCATGTGAGCCATCCGGGGGGGCGCAACTACGAGACCTTCCCGGTCAACACCTACGAGGCGGAGGGACGCCGCCTCGCGAGGTTCCAGGCGCATGGCCATACCCCCGGTAAGGTCGCGATGCCGCCGGAGGAAACCAACCGCGAGTTCCCGATGACCCTCGACCTGCGGATGCCGGCCCCCCGATGACCGATGCGGCGGTGGCGGAGGTCCCGGGGCGGGCAGAACGGCTGGCACGCTGGACCTCCGGCTACCTGCCGCAGTCCGGTGTGCCGGACGAGTTCCTGGACGCGGCCGGACGTCCGAAGGGCGCTTGGCCGCGCCTGCTCGACCAGCTCGGTACCCTGACCGAGGCGGAGATCGCCGCCCGCTTCACCTCGGCCGAGCGCCACATCCGCGATACCGGCATCTCGTACCGGATCTACGGCGACCAGCGCGAGCATGCATGGCCGCTGGGCTCGCTTCCTCTGGTGATCGAGAGCGCGGAGTGGAAGGCCCTCGGAGCCGGCATCGTCCAGCGCGCCATGCTGATGGAGCAAATCCTCGCCGACCTGTACGGTCCGAACCGCCTCGTCGCGGAGGGACGGCTGCCGGCCGCCGTAGTCGCCGGCAGCCCCGAATTCATGCGCCCCCTGGCGCAGGTTACGCCCCCGGGCGGGCGCTTTCTCAAGTTCTACGCCGCCGATCTCACACGCGGGCCGGACGGCACTTGGCGCGTGCTAGCCGACCGCACGCAATCGCCCTCGGGACCCGGCTACGCGCTGGAGAACCGGATGGTGCTCACGCGGGCCTTTCCGGACATCCACACCGACCTGCGGGTCGAGCGCCTCGCGAGCTTCTTCCAGGCCTTCCGCGATGGGCTGGCGGTGGGGGCCCATCGCAGTGACCCGCGCATCTGCCTCCTCACCTCCGGCCCGTTCAGCTCGACCTATGTCGAGCAGGCGGCCCTGGCGCGCTATCTCGGCCTGCTGCTGGTGGAGGGCGACGACCTCGTGATGCAGGACGGGGTCCTGCACGTGCGCACCGTATCCGGCTTGAAGCGGGCCGACGTCCTATGGCGGCGCATCGATTCGGATTATCTCGACCCGCTCGAGCTCAATCCGGCCTCGCGCCTCGGCGTGCCCGGCCTCGTGGAAGCCCTGCGCAACGGCAACCTCGTGGTCGGCAATATGCCGGGCTCGGGCCTGCTCGAATCGGGAGCACTCGCCGCCTACCTGCCGGGCATTGCCCGCGCCCTCCTCGGCACCGATCTGACGCTGGCGGGGCCGCGAACCTGGTGGTGCGGCGACCCGGATTCCCTGAGCCATGTGCGCGACCATTTCGACGCGATGACCCTGCGGCCGGTGGCGACGCCGCCCAAGGGCGCCGTGCGCGACGCCTTCATGGGGCCGCATGCGCTGGATGCCGAGCGCGACCGGGTGGTGACGGCTTTGCGCGACAGGCCCTTCGACTACGTGGCGCAGGAGGCCGTTCCGCTTTCGACCATGCCGGCCTGGGAGCGCACGTCCGACGGCCTGCACCTGACGCCGCGTCCCTTCGTCCTGCGGGTCTTCGCAGCGGCCACGGCCGATGGCGGGTGGCGGGTGATGCCCGGAGGCTTCTGCCGCATCTCCGAGCGGCCGGACGTGGAACCCATCGAGATGCGCGCCGGCATCAAGTCGGCGGATGTCTGGGTGTTGTCGGATGCCCCCGTCGAGCCGGTGACGCTGCTTCAGACCGGCGCCCAGCGGGTGCGGCGGATCGCCGGCCATCTGCCGTCGCGGGCGGCGGACAATCTCTACTGGTTCGGCCGCTACGTGGAACGGGCCGAGGCGGTGATCCGGCTCGTGCTGGCCCATCTCGGCCGCGTCGGCGGCGCGGTCAGCGCGGACATGGCCGGAGACGCCAAGGCCCCCACCGCCCTGCGCATCCGCGCCCTCCTCGACGAGTGGGGAGCCATCGCGGCGCCCGACCTGCCCACTGCCACCCTGGCCCGAGAGGCCCTCGGCGGACACGACGCCTACGGCTCGGCGCGGTCGCACAGTCTGTCGGCGCAAGCCAACGCCGCCAACCTCCGTGAACGCCTCTCGGGGGACGCGTGGCGCACCCTGGCCGACCTGCGCGACGGGCTGGAGCTCGAGCCGGAGCGCGACCTGTCCGAGGCCGAGCTGCTCACGATCGCGGAGCGCGCCCTCGGCCATATCGCCGCCCTGTCGGGTCTGGCGCAGGAGAACATGAACCGCACCGCGGGCTGGCACTTCGTCGATCTCGGACGCCGCATCGAGCGGGCGATCAACACCTGTACGTTCGCGACGTTGTTCGCGGGGGACACGGCCAGTGCCGAGGATCTCGGTGTGATGGTCTCGCTGTGCGATTCGCACGTGTCCTTCGGCGCCCGCTACATGCAGGGCGTCGCCCTCGACCCCGTGCGCGACATGGTGCTGCTCGATCCGTTCAATCCGCGCTCGGTGGCGTTCCAGATCGGGGCGATCGAGCGGCATCTCGCGGATCTGCCGGCCCTGCGGGTCGACGGCCTGCCCGAACCTCACCGGCGCCTCAGCGCCAAGCTCGCCGCCGAATTCGCGGCGGGGGAAGCGCGTGAATTCGACGGGGCCGCGCTGACCCGGCTGGTCCACGCCCTGGAGGGGCTCGCCGACGCCATCGCGATGCGGTACTTCCCCAACGGGCCGCACGCGATGCGCCAGGAGAAGCTCATGGGGCTCGCGTGATCTATACGCTGCGCCACCTCACCACCTATCGCTACGGCCGCCCGGTCCAGTTCGCCCGCTGCGCCCTGCGCCTGCGGCCCAGCGATGGCGAGGGTCAGAGCCTGCTCGACAGCACGCTGACGATCACCCCCTCTCCCTGCACACGCGTGGTCCGGCGCGATTATTTCGGCCTCGACGTGGTCGCGGTGACCATCGACACGCCGCACACCGAGCTGCGCGTCGAGGCTTTGTCCCGGGTCGCCGTCGCGCGTCCGCCGCTGCCGGCCCCGGAATCCGGCATGCCCTGGGAGCAGGTCCGCGAGCAGGCTCTGGTCTCGCGCTCGCTCGCCCCCGAGGCGCCGGTCCATTTCCTGTTTCCGAGCGCACGCGTGGCTTTCGCCCCGGCGATCACCGATTATGCGAGGGTGAGCTTTCCGTCGGGCCGGAGCGCCTATGGGGGCGCCTTCGACCTGATGCGGCGCATTCGGGCCGACTTCAAATTCGATTCCCGCGCGACCGACGCGCGCACGCCCCTGGCCGAAGCCTTCGCCCTGCGGGCCGGCGTCTGTCAGGACTTCACCCACATCATGATCGCGGGCCTGCGCGGCCTCGGCCTGCCGGCGGCCTATGTCAGCGGCTACCTGCGGACCATTCCCCCGGTCGGGCGACCGCGCCTGCGCGGCGCCGATGCGAGCCATGCCTGGGTCTCGGTGTGGTGCGGCGATGCTTGGTACGGTTTCGACCCCACCAACGGGATCGGCATGTGCGACGACCACATCGTGGTGGCGCGCGGACGCGACTACACAGACGTCTCGCCCATCGACGGCATCGTCTCGTCCTCGGGTCCGCAGAAGCTGAAGGTCGAGGTCGACGTCATTCCGGACGGCGAGGCCATGCCGGAAGACCGGGCGGCCAGTCAGGTGGAGAGCGCCTGAGGTCCGGGCCATCCCGCCCGATGGACACCCATGGGCCGAATGGCTTAAGCGCGACGGCATCCACAGACGTCCGACGGAGCATGGGCCTTGGTCGAAACAGACACCGTCGCGGACGCCACCACCGGTTCGCACACGGCCGCGCGCGATGCGATCCTCGCCTTCATCGCCGCACGCAATCCCGGCATGGCCCCCGACACGCTGACCGGCGCGACGTCCCTGGTCACCAGCGATGCCCTCGATTCCATCGGCGTGCTCGACCTGATGATGGATCTCGGCGAGCGCTTCGGCTTCGACATCGAGGACGATTCCTTCGATCTTGCCCATTTCGAGAGCATCGATGCCCTGGCCCGTTACGTCGATGGCCGGCGGCTCCGGTCCTGAGCCGGGGCCGGTGCGGCTCCACCAGCTCCTCGAAAACCCGGCCTGTTCGGAGCATCGCATTGCCCTCATATCGGGCGACGCGAGCCTGACCTACGCCGCCCTGCGCCGGGAGGTCGAAGCCCTGGCCGAGCGCCTCGTCGCGGCCGGCGTGTCGCCCGGCGACCGGGTGGCGATCCTGCTGCCGAAATCCCTGGGCGAATGCGTCGCGATCTTCGCGATCAGCCGGGCCGGCGCGACCTTCGTGCCAATCCATCCGAGTCTGCGACCACGGCAGGTGCGCCACATCGTTGAGGATTGCGGCGCCACAACGCTGATCACCGATCCGGCGAGCCACGCCAAGCTCGCCGCGGCGATGGATCTGCCCGCCGGCGAGACGGCCGGATCCGAGCTCTCCATCGTGCGACTCGATCCGGTGGCCTCGGAGCCGCCGCCGGATCTGGCGGCGATCCTCTACACCTCGGGCTCCACCGGCCTGCCGAAAGGCGTGATGCTGAGCCACGACAATCTGCTCGCCGGCACCCGCATCGTCCGGACCTATCTGCGCATCACCCCTGACGAGCGCATCCTGTCGGTGCTGCCCTTCGCCTTCGATTACGGGTTGAACCAGTTGCTCACCTGCGTGGAGCAGGGGGCCTGCCTCATCCTCCTCGAATTCCGGTTCGGCGACGAGGTGGTCCGAGCCGTCGAGCGGCACCGGGTCACCGGGCTCGCGGGCGTCCCGACCCTCTGGACCCTGCTCACCCGGGCGGCGCCGCGCCTCGCGAAAGCCGACCTGTCGAGCCTGCGCTACCTCACCAATTCCGGCGGAGCGGTGCCACTGGCGACCTTGCAGCGGCTGCGCGACGCGCTGCCTCGGACCGACATCGTGCTGATGTACGGTCTGACCGAGGCGTTCCGCTCGACCTGGCTGCCGCCCGACGAGTTCGGGCTGCGGCCCGGCTGCATCGGGCGGGCGATCCCCGAGACCGAGATTTTCGCCGTGACCGAGGACGGCCGGCGCACGCGGCCGGGCGAGCCCGGCATCCTCATGCATCGCGGCCCCACGGTCTCCCTCGGTTACTGGAACCGGCCCGACGATACGCGCCGCGTCCTGGTGCCCGACCCCAGCGATTCGAGCGCGCCACCGGTCTGCCGCTCGGGGGACATCGTGATCGAGGAGGCGGACGGAACCTTCACCTTCGTCGGCCGCGCCGATGCGATGATCAAGTCGTCGGGTTTCCGCATCTCCCCGACGGAGGTCGAGGAAGCGCTGATGGAGACGGGCGCCTTGCGTACCGTGGCCGTCATCGGGCTCCCGGACGCAGCCCTCGGGCAGCGCATCGTCGCGGTGGCGGTTCCGGTCGAGGGCGGCGACCCCGGCACCGCCCTCCGGGCGGTGCGGGCCATCCTGCCCGCCCATATGGTGCCCGCCGCCATCGAGACGGTGGACGCGCTGCCAACGACGCCCAACGGCAAGGTCGATTACAAGCGGCTCGTCACCGAGCGCACGACCGGGGAGGGACACGATGTCTGACGCTCCCACGCTCGGCGATCGCCTGGTGGCGGAGCTGTTCGCACGCGTCGAGGGCCGGCTGAAGATCGGCGGCCTCGACGTGGCGGATCTCGCCGAAACCCATGGTACGCCGCTCTTCGCCTATGATGCCGGATTGATGCGGCGGGCCTACCACGCGCTGGCGGGCGCGGTCTCGGGCTTCGCCGAGGTGGATTACTCGGTGAAGGCCAATCCCGAGCCGTCGGTCATCCGGGTCTTCGCCGCGGAAGGGGCGGGGGCCGAGATCGCCTCCGGCGCCGAGTTCGCCGCGGCCCGCGCCGCCGGCATCGCACCGCGCCGCATCCTGTTCGCCGGGCCGGGCAAGAGCGATGCCGACATCGACCATGTGGTGGCGCAAGGGATCGGCGAGATCCACCTGGAGAATGTCGAGGAGATGATGCGGGTCGACGCCGCCGCGCGGCGTCACGGCCGGGTCCAGGCTGTGGCGATCCGAGTCAATCCGGGGCCGGACGCCCAGGGCGGCGCCATGCGGATGGGGGGCAAGCCCTCGCCGTTCGGCTTCGACGAGGAGGACCTGGACGCGGTGGTCGATGCAGTGGGCGCGCGCCCGGGCCTGCATCTGGCTGGCCTCCACCTGTTCGCCGGCACCCAGGGCCTCAGCGCCACGACCCTCCTGGGGCAATGGGCCTACGGCCTGCGTCTCGCCGCCCGCGTCGCCGGGCGGATCGGCCGGCCGCTCGCGACCGTGGATCTCGGCGGCGGCCTCGGCATTCCGTATTTCCCGGGTGAGACCGCCCTCGATCTCGCCGCCCTGCGGGCCGGCATTCCCGCCCTGAAGGCCTTCGTCGAGGCCGACCCGGGCCTGGCGGGCGCCCGCATCGTCCTCGAACCCGGTCGCTATCTCGTGGGCACGGCCGGTCTCTACGTGGCGCGGGTCCGGGCGGTGAAGCCGTCACGGGGCAGCCGGTTCGTCATCACCGATGGCGGCATGCATCACCATCTCGCCGCCTCGGGCAATCTCGGACAGGTGGTCAAACGCGACTATCCGGTGGTGGCCGTGGTCGACCCGCCGGGACCGCGCTTCCCCTGCGCCGTGGTCGGCCCCCTCTGCACGCCGCTCGACATGCTCGCCCGGGCGGCGTCACTCCCCGAGCTCGCCGCAGGCGATCTGGTGGCGGTCCTGCAATCGGGTGCCTACGGCCTCACCGCGAGCCCGAGCCGCTTCCTTGGCCATCCGCCGCCGGTCGAACTGCTGGTGGATGCCGGGCGGGTCCGGCAGGTCGGAAAACCCGACTGACCGACGGCCTTCTCCGGAGGACGGACATTGTTTGGCAATGAAGCCGGGCTAACGCTACGGTTCATCGCATGAGGATCGCGGTGATGATTCTGCTGGTAAGCCACGCGTTGGGCGTTTCGGGCGCGCATACGGCGTGAAGCGAAAATCGACCAAGCTCGAGATTCTGCAAGAGGTGGCCGTCCGCACCGGACGGGGCAGAGACGGACCCTTAGCGCTGATGACCATCGACGACTTCGCGCGGGACCACGTCCGGACCCTGTGCGAAGCCCTCCAGTTGCACCTCGCCCGCCTCTATCGCGACCGGGACGGGTACGGATACGAGATCCGCATCACCCGCGCCGGCCGGCTGCTGGCGGCGGGCGCGATCGAGGATGCGGCGGCTTTCCTCGATTCCGGCGGCGCCATGACCCGACTCAACGGGGAGCCGCCGCAGGGCAGTCTCGCCGTCCTGCTTCAGCCCGGGAGCGCCGGGCTCGTCCTGGACGGACTCGCGGCCCGGCAATATGCCCCCGAGATGATGCGTTGCGTGGCCACGGGTCATCTCGTGGTGACGGACGGGATCATTCGGGCGGCCGGGCGCGACGAGTTCAACCGGACCGCCGCGGCCCAATGGATCGCGACCAGCCGGGTCGACCAGCCGGAAGCGCCGTCCCCGCTGCCAGCCAGCCGCGTCGCCCGGCATCGCGCCGGGAAGACGCCCTGACCGGTCGCCGCCCCCGTCAGACCCTTCCCTTCGTGAACCGCCGGAACGCGTCCAGCGTCTCCGCGCTCACATGGTGCTCGATCCCCTCCGCATCGCGGCGCGCGGTCTCCGCGCTCACCCCGAGGGCACGGAGGAACTGCTCGACGATGCGGTGACGCTCGCGGCTCTGCACCGCGAGGGCCTGTCCGGTCTCGGTGAGGAACACGCCCCGATAGGGGCGCTGCTGCACCAGACCGTCCTCGGCCAGGCGCTTGAGCATCTTGGCCACCGTCGGCTGGGCGACGCCGAGGCGGGCGGCGATATCCACCTGCCGCGCCTCGCCGCCATCCCCGATGAGGTCGGCGATCAGCTCGACGTAATCCTCGACGAGTTCGAGCCGCCGGGCCTCGCGGGCCTGCCGGAAACTCTCGACATGCACGTCGGCATCGATGAGCGGCGCTTCGGGCACGGATCGCGTCGTTTCCCGCATCTGGCTGGCGATCTCCCGCTTCTGGGACGCGCCCGATGGGCGTCCGCTTGCCCTGCTGTGTAGTCCAGGCCCGGCCTGGGAGGGGAGCCCTCTACATGGCCGGATCGCGTGATGGAGCCGAAATCTAGGCGCGAAGATGCGCCACGAAATCCTGGGCGAAAGCCGGCAGGGCGTCCAGCGACCGCACACATATCGTAAGATCCCGCGCCGCCCAAGGGTCGAGGAGCGGCACCACGGCGATCGCCATCGCTCGGGCGACCCGGCGCGCGGTGGTCTCCGGAACGATCCCGAGACCCACCCCGCATTCCACCAGCCGACACACCGCGTCGAAGCTGCGCAGCTGCACGCGCAGACGCATCGGCGGACGCCCGGTGCGGGCCGCCTTGTCGGCGAGGAAACGGGTCAGCGCGCTGGTCCGGTCGAGGCCGACGAGATCGTGATCGATCACGTCGGCGAACGCGATGCCCTCCCGGCCGGCGAAGGCATGGCCGGCGCTGACCACCACCACGAAGCGGTCCTGCCGGAACGGATAGGTCTCGAGGGCGCCCGTATCCACGGTGCCGGCGACGATGCCGAGATCGGCCGCCCCTTCCGCCACCAGCCCGACGATCTCGTCCGAGGTCCGCTCCTCGATATCGACGCTGACCCCGGCCTGCCGGGCCAGGAAGGCACTGAGCACCTCGGGCAGGAACTCCGTGAGGGCGTTGGTGTTCGACAGGACACGGATCTGTCCCACCGTCCCGCCGGAGAACGCCGCCAGATCCTCCTGCATGCGGTCGATGCGGTCGAGGATCCCGCGCGCATGGGTGAGCAGGCTGCGTCCGGCCGGCGTCGCGATCACGCCCTGGCGCGTGCGGGTGAGGAGGGCGGCTCCCAGCGTCTCCTCCATGGCGCGGATGCGCACCGAGGCCGCCGCCAGGGCGAGGTTGGCCCGGCCGGCTCCATGGGTGATCGACCCGGCCTCGACCACGTGACGGAACAGGCCGAGATCGACCAGGTCGAAGCGCATCATGCAGCGGATCTCACACGCAATCTCCACAAGGATTTTTTAACCCTGAACCGGGATGGTGAGGCATGGTTGTTCGTCGCCGCGTCCGTTCCGTCCTGATGCCCCTCGGCCTCTACGCCGTATCGGGCCTCGTCGTCGGCTATTTCGTGCACCAGGCCGAGAGCGGCAACCGCGGCCTCGAGGCCAAGCGGGCCCTGAAGATCCAGGCCTACGGCCTCAACACCGAGCTGGTGGCCGCCAAGGCCGAGCGGGCCGTCTGGGAGCACAGGGTGGCGCTGCTGCGCAGCGACCAGATCGACCGCGACCTCCTCGAAGAGCGCGCCCGCGTGGTGCTCGGACGAGTTCACGCCAACGACGTCGTCATCATCGCTCCGTAAGCCCACGGACGCACATCGCCCGTATCGCGTTTCGGTCCGGAGCGAGACCGTTGATCCCTGACAACTCGCCCGATCTGTCGGTGCGCCGCCCTCGCTTTCCCAAAATCCGTGCCTTAAACCGGGGACAGAAGAGACGTTCCGGGGAGAGCGCCGATGGATGCCGCGAACGAGGCGGGTCAGGGCAAGTCTGATCAAATCAAAGCTGATCAGGCCCAAGCCGATTCGAAGACAGCCGGGGCGAACAGCGCGACTGCACATGCGCCGGCGCCGAATACGCCGCAATTCACCCGCGAAGAAGATCTTCACGCCTATCACGAAATGCTTCTGATCCGCCGCTTCGAGGAGAAGGCGGGCCAACTCTACGGCATGGGCCTGATCGGCGGCTTCTGTCACCTCTATATCGGCCAGGAAGCGGTCGTGATCGGCATGCAGATGGCCTCCATCGCGGGCGATCAGGTCATCACCGGTTATCGCGACCACGGCCACATGCTCGCCTGCGGCATGGACCCGAAGGGCGTCATGGCCGAACTGACCGGGCGCCGCGGCGGCTACAGCCGCGGCAAGGGCGGCTCGATGCACATGTTCAGCCGCGAGAAGCAGTTTTTCGGCGGCCACGGCATCGTCGGCGCGCAGGTCTCGCTCGGCACCGGTCTCGGCTTCGCCGACGCCTATAAGAAGAACGGCCATGTCAGCCTGACCTATATGGGCGACGGGGCGGCCAATCAGGGCCAGGTGTACGAGAGCTTCAACATGGCGCAGCTCTGGAAGCTGCCCGTGGTCTACGTCATCGAGAACAACCGCTACGCCATGGGCACGTCCGTGGCCCGCGCCTCGGCGCAGACGGACTTCTCCAAGCGCGGCATCTCGTTCGGTATCCCCGGCGAGCAGGTGGACGGCATGGATGTCCGCACCGTGCGCGAGGCGGCCGCCCGAGCCATCGACCACGCCCGCTCCGGCGAGGGTCCCTACATCCTCGAGATGCAAACCTACCGTTACCGCGGCCATTCCATGTCCGATCCGGCCAAGTACCGGACCAAGGACGAAGTCTCGAAGATGCGCGACGAGCACGACCCGATCGAGATGGTGCGCAAGCGCCTGATCGAAGCGCATGGGGTGTCGGAGGCCGACCTCAAGGCGACCGACGCGAAGGTGCGCGAGGCGGTGAGCGACGCGGCGGAATTCGCGACCCACGATCCCGAGCCGGATCCCGCCGAGCTCTGGACCGATATCCTCCTGGAGGCGCGGGCCTGAGCCCTGGCCGAGCCGTATGCGCGCCCCCGTTCTGTCCGACCGTCACCAGCCGGAACGGGACGCGCTCCTTGAAAGACTGAGAGCCGATCCCGTCCCGGCGGGCTCGCTCCAGGGCCGCCCGCTTCATCCTCGATCGACGACGAGTACCTCATGGCGACCGACATCCTGATGCCCGCCCTGTCTCCGACCATGGAGGAGGGAAAGCTCGCCAAATGGCTGAAGAAGGAGGGCGACCCGGTGAAATCCGGCGACGTCCTGGCCGAGATCGAGACCGACAAGGCGACGATGGAGGTCGAGGCCATCGACGAGGGCGTGATCGCCAAGATCCTCGTCGAGGAGGGCACGGAGGGCGTGAAGGTCAACACGCCGATCGCCATCATCGCCGCCGACGGGGAGGATGTCGCCGCCGCCGCCGCGGCGGGCGGCCAATCGAAGGCCAACGGCGCCGATACCTCGGCCCAGCCCGCCCCGACCCCGACGATGCAGGCCGAGGGGCAGGCTTCGGCTCCGGCCGCCACGGCCAAGACCGGCGACGACAAGCCGAACGCCCCGGCCGCCCCGGCGGTGATCACCGCCAAGGCGCCTGCGCCGGTGATGGCGGAATTCCCGGAAGGGACCGAGATGGTCACCACGACCGTCCGCGAGGCGCTCCGCGATGCCATGGCCGAGGAGATGCGCCGCGAGGATTCGGTCTTCGTGATGGGCGAGGAAGTCGCCGAATACCAGGGCGCCTACAAGGTCACCCAGGGCCTGCTGCAGGAATTCGGCGCCCGCCGCGTGGTCGATACGCCGATCACCGAGCATGGCTTTGCCGGCATCGCGGCCGGTGCCGCCTTCACCGGCCTGCGCCCCATCGTCGAGTTCATG
>JAKONB010000310.1 GCA_022702195.1 Beijerinckiaceae bacterium
CAGGGGCGGGACTGGCTCGCCCGGACCCTGGACCGCGAGCGCGAGACCGGCGGACAGGCGGATCACGGCAATCCTTTCGCCGCCCTGCTCGACCGGCGGGTCTGGATGCTCTCCGGTGTCTACCTGACCTTCCCGCTCGCCGCCTACGGCCTGAGCTACTGGCTCCCCACGGTGGTGCGGAGCTTCGCGGTCTCGAACACCGTCAACGGCTTCCTCAACATCATTCCCTGGGCGGTCACCGCGTTCGCCCTGTGGTGGGTGCCCCGCCGGGCGGCGCGCGAGAACGACCAACTCCGGTACGTGATGGGACCGGCCCTCGTGGCGGCGCTCGCCCTGGTGCTCAGCGTGGTGCTGCCCGGCGCGGCCGTGACATTCGCCTGCCTCTGCGTGGCGGCCGCCGGAATCTTCTCGGCCCAGCCGGTCTTCTGGTCCCTGCCATCGACCTTTCTGAAGGGGGCGAGCGCCGCCGCCGGCATCGCGGCGATCAATTCGGTGGGCAATCTCGGCGGCTTCGTCGCCCAGAACGCCATGCCCCTCATCCGCGACCACACCGGCAGCAACCTCGCCCCGATGATCTTCCTCGCCGCTTGCCTGGCGCTCGGGGCCATCCTGACCGTCCTGGTCTTCTCGGCCCTGAGCCGGGATGCGGCGCGGCGTCGGGCGCGGGCGGCCTGATCGGCCGCCGGGCTACGGGATCGCGACCGCGTATTCGCGCGGCGCGCCGTTCAGAAGGCTGTCGAACAGCACGAGCACCCGGCCCGGCCCGAGGCGCACGATCGCCTCGGGTTTTCCCTTGGTCGGCTCGCCCTTGGCGTTCACGCCGTCCACGGAGGGCAGCGTGCCAAGGGGGGTCAAGGCCTCTGTCGCCGGCTTGAACCGGAACAGGTCATAGGGGCCGTCCTTGCCGTTCTCGGCCGGACCCGACAGGATCAGGAGATCGCCATCCGGCAGGGCGGACAGATCACGGATGCCGGCCTCCGGACCCAGGGCGAGGCGGATCGGCTGCGGAACGGGCATCGGCGTCTCGCCTGCCTCGAACAAGGCCGCCACGGGGACCGGCACGAGGAAGGCCCGTTCGCCGAGGACCGGCGCGCGCAGGCCGGCATAGAGCCGGTCGCCGACCACCGCCAGCCCCTCGACGTTGAGGCCCTGCGGCGACTGGCCCTGTCCCCGGGGTTCCAGATCCTTCAGGATGTAGGGCTTCAGGGCATCGACGGCGCCGAGCGCGTCGATGAGGCGATGCGTGGTCTCCACGGATTCCGCCCGCGTGCCGGCGCCGTCGGGGCGGATACGCGCGAGGACGAAGGACGATTCCAGGTATTCCCGGCCCCGGCGCGAGCAGCCATGCGAACCGGTGACGTAGAAGAACGGGGCGGCGTAGGCCACCGCCTCGCCATCCATCTCGCTGCCGGAACCTTGCCCCAGGGTGCAGCCGCCGCTGGTCGGCGCCGTGCCGCGTATCGTCCGCGTGGCCGCCTTGCCGACGAGATCGACCTCCGCCCCGGGACGGAGGGTCGTGCCCGCGATCGTCACGAATTGCGCTCCGCCATTCTCGTCGTTGACGAGGAGGCAGGCGCGGGTCGCGCCCTCCGTCGCGATGCAGGCGATGCCGCTCACATCGTCGGCCGGCTTGGTCTTGCCCTTCTTCGTGGTCTTGCCGGCGAGATCCGAGGCGAGATCGGAGGGCGTACCGATCTGTTTCAAGGTCTCGGCGCCGGCGGGCATCGACAGAGCGGCGAGGCCGACCAGGGCGACCAGAACGGCGTTGCGAGTCATGCGGCTTTCCCGGTGCTGCGCGTGGTTGCCGGACTCTCGCGCGGCGTCTTGAACGTCGGATCCAGGACGCCGCGCCAGGAGGCCGCGCCAGGATCTTGTTTGAGCATCGTCTCGTTCCGAAAGCCGGCAACCACCTCTCGGGACGATGCTCTATAAAACGACCCGCTCGAGCAAGGCGAGCCCGGACAAAGCCAGCAGGAACAGAAGCCCGCACGCGGTCCGGTACAGTGCGAGCGCCCGCTCCACGTCGGCGGCCCCGGCCTCGGCGCGGCCGTCGCCCATCCAGCCATCCTCGATCCGGGTGTCGCCGTAGATGCGCGGACCGGCGAGCCGCAGGCCCAGCGCCCCCGCCATGGCGGCCTCCGGCCAGCCGGCATTGGGCGAGCGGTGCCGCCGCGCATCCCGCCGGACCGCCCGCCAGGCCCCACGGGGCGACGCATTGGGATGCAGGGCGGAGGCCACGACGATCAGCAGGGCGGTGAGCCGGGAGGCGGGCAGGTTCACGACATCGTCGAGCCGGGCGGCGGCCCAGCCATAGGCTTCGTGGCGCGGGGTGCGGTGGCCGATCATGCTGTCGGCGGTGTTGATCGCCTTGTAGAGCGCGCCGCCGGGCAGGCCGCCGAGGCCGATCCAGAAGGCGGGCGCCACGATCCCGTCGGAGAAGTTCTCGGCGAGGCTCTCGATGGCGGCGCGGCAGATGCCGGCCTCGTCGAGGCTGTCGGGGTTGCGCCCGACGATCATCGAGACCGCGCGGCGGCCTGCGGGAAGGCCCTCGCTCCGCAGGTCGGCGGCGACACGGGCGACATGGTCGTGCAGGCTGCGTTGCGCCGGCAGGCTCGCGCAGAGCAGGGCCATCAGGCCAAGCCCGGTCCAGGCCCCCATCCTGAGGGCCAAGGCGGTGAGCCCGAAGGCGGCGGCGGCCACCACGGCGAGCAGGACGGCGAGGCCGAGGACGCCCGTGACCGTGCGCCGGGCCGGCGATCCCCGGTTCAGGGCACGGTCGAGGCCGCCGATCAGGGCGCCGATCCAGGTGACAGGATGACCGAGCGCCCTGTAGAGCCGGTCCGGATAACCGCACACCGCCTCGATCGCGAGGGCGCCGAGCAGGATCACGAGCGTGGCGGGCGGATGGGTGAGGGCGGTCCAGGACATGCGGCTTCGCGGGGTGCGGGTGTGACGGGCGAGCGGACGGATGGAAGCGAGCCGATCGCGCATGGCGGCGACCTCGAGGCCGCCGGACGATCCTTCCCGGAGGCGCCGCGTCCCTGGGTCGATCTCTCCACCGGGATCAATCCGGTGGCCTATCCGTGTCCGCCCCTCGACGCCAGCGCGTTCCGGCGCCTGCCCTCGTCCGCCGATCTCGCGGCCCTGCTGGCCGCCGCCGCCGGGGCCTACGGCGTCGCCGATCCGTCCTGCATCGCGGCGGCCCCCGGCACCCAGATCCTGATCGAGACCCTGCCGCGCCTGCGCCCGCCCGGCCGGGTGGCCATCCTCGGGCCGACCTATGCGGAGCATGCGGCGGCCTGGCGGCGGGCCGGACATGCGGCGGTGACGGTCGGCTCCCTGGAGGAAGCGGGCGACGCGGATGTCGTGGTGGTGGTCAACCCCAACAATCCCGACGGGCGGATTCTTCCGGGCGAGGTGCTGCTCGCCTCGGCCGACAGGCTCGCCGCGCGGGGCGGCCTCCTCGTGGTCGACGAGGCCTTCGCCGATCTGGAACCGGTGGAGGGCCTCGGCCCGCATCTGCGCCCCGGCCTCGTGGTGCTGCCCTCCTTCGGCAAGACCTACGGTCTCGCCGGGATCCGCCTCGGCTTCGCCCTCGCATCACCGGATCGCGTCGGACGCATCGGGGAGGCGCTCGGGCCCTGGGCGGTGTCCGGCCCCGCCCTGGCGATCGGCCGCGCCGCCCTCGCCGACGTGGCCTGGCGACGGGCCGCGGCCGAGGCGCGCGGAGCGGATGCCGCCCGGCTCGACCGGATGATCCTGCGCGCCGGCGGCACCCCGGTGGGCGGCACCTGCCTGTTCCGCACCGCCGTCTTTCCGGATGCGCCCGCACTCTACCGGCGTCTCGGCGAGGCCGGGATCTACGTACGGCGCTTCACCGACGCACCGACCCGCCTGCGCTTCGGCCTGCCCGCCGACAGGACCGAATGGTGCCGGCTCTCCCGCATCCTGAAATGAGCCGGAGGCGGGCCGGGCAGCTCGGTCGCCGGCCTGGCCCGACGACGGTCTCGATCAGCGACCGTTGGAGCATCGTCCCGGAAAACGGATCCGGGGCACTGCCCTATGGTGTTGACCTTGCATCGTCTTTTCCCAAAGGACGGCAATCGCCTTTCGGGACGATGCGCTAGATCCCCACCCGGGCACGCCCCGGAAGGCGCGGAACCTTGGCGTTGCGCGGCTCGATCGGGGCGGCGCATTGATAGGCGAACTCGGTCTGGAGATCGCTGAACACGGTCTCCCCGGTGATCTTGCAATCCTCGCGCACGGTCTCGTCGAGATAGGCGCGCGCCGCCTCGCGGAACCGCTTGGCGCGGGTCAGGGCCGGGTCGCCGCCCTCGAAGCGATCGTCGATCCCGCAGCCGGTGAATTCGCGCAGGCCGTTGGAGACGACGAGCATCTTGCGGACCCGGCGCTGGTCGTAGACCTCGTAGGGGTCCTTGCAGCCGATGGTCACCACCTGTGGGGTCAGGCTGACATAGGTCTTCGACAGGTAGGCGAAGCCGGTGCAGCCGGAGACCGCGAGGCCGAGGGCGGCGATGACGGCCAGGGCGGCGGGGCGGGGGAGGGAGCCGGGGAACCGGTACACGATCGGGACGCCCCGCTTGCTGCCACATCGAGCCCCGTGCGCATCGGGGCCTATCGTCCGGCATTGAAGCGCCTCCGCCGCGACGGTCAAGCCTCGGTCGGACACAGCGGACGGGTTTCGGTGGGCGGACCATGCGGGTCCGTCCACCGCCCCGGCGATGCGATCGCCTATTCGGCCGCCGCCGCGAGGTAGCGGGCCGGATCGTAGTTGAGGATCGGGCCGAGCCAGCGCTCCACCTGCGCCAGGTCCATGCCCTTGCGGAGGGCGTAATCCTCCACCTGATCGCGCTCCACCTTGGCGACGCCGAAATAATGCGCCTCCGGATGGGCGATGTAGAGGCCCGACACCGAGGAGCCCGGCCACATGGCGTAGCTCTCGGTGAGCTTCACGCCGATGCGCGACTCGGCCTTCAGCAGGTCGAACAGGGTGGCCTTCTCGGTGTGGTCGGGCTGCGACGGGTAGCCGGGGGCGGGGCGGATGCCGGCATATTCCTCGCGGACCAGATCCGAAGGCGCGAAGGTCTCGTCGGCGGCGTAGCCCCAGAATTCCCGGCGCACCCGCTCGTGCATGCGCTCGGCCAGGGCCTCGGCGATGCGGTCGGCCAGGGCTTTCACGAGGATCGCCCGGTAATCGTCGTTCGCCCGTTCGTAGCGTTCGGCGATGCGCACCTCCTCCAGGCCCGCCGTCACCACGAACCCGCCGACGTAATCGGCGATGCCGGTCTCCTGCGGCGCCACGAAGTCGGACAGGCAGGTATTGGCGCGCCCGTCGCGCTTGGTCAGCTGTTGGCGCAGGCCGAAGAAGGTGGCGAGTTTCTCGGAGCGGCTCTCGCCGGTGAACAGGGCGATGTCGTCGCCGATGCTGTTGGCCGGCCAGAAGCCGATGATCGCCTTCGGGTTGAACCAGCGCTCGGCGACGATCTGCGTCAACATCTCCTGCGCGTCGTCGAACAGAGCCTTCGCCGCCGCCCCTTGCGCCGGATCCTCGAAGATCGCCGGGTAGCGGCCCTTGAACTCGTAGGTCTGGAGGAACGGCGTCCAGTCGATGTAGGGCACGAGGTCGGCGACCTCGTAGGAGCTGTAGACCCGCGTGCCGGTGAAGCTCGGCTTCCTCGGCTGGTAGCCCGACCAGTCGATCCGGAACGGGTTGGCGCGGGCTTTGGCCAGCGGCAGGCGCTGCTTGTCGAGTTCCGAACGGGCATGGGCGTCCGAGACCTTGCGGTACTCGGCGCGGATATTGGCGATGGTGGCGTCGCGCGTCTCCTTCGAGAGCAGGCTCGACACCACGCCGACGGCGCGGCTCGCATCGGTGACGTAGACCGTCTGCCCCCGGTTGTAGGAGGGGTGGATCTTCACGGCGGTGTGGACGCGGCTGGTGGTGGCCCCACCGATCAGCAGCGGGACGTCGAACCCCTCGCGCTCCATCTCGGCGGCGACGTGCACCATCTCGTCCAGCGACGGGGTGATGAGGCCGGACAGGCCGACGATGTCGACGTTCTCGCGCTTGGCCACGTCGAGGATCTTGGCGGCCGGCACCATCACGCCGAGATCGATGATCTCGTAATTGTTGCAGGCGAGCACGACGCCGACGATGTTCTTGCCGATATCGTGGACATCGCCCTTCACCGTGGCCATCAGGATCTTGCCGGCGGCCTCGCGCTTGCCCGAGCCGCCATTGGCGAGCTTCTCCGCCTCCATGAAGGGTTCGAGATAGGCCACCGCCTGCTTCATCACGCGGGCGGACTTCACCACCTGCGGCAGGAACATCTTGCCCGAGCCGAACAGGTCGCCGACCACGTTCATGCCGGCCATCAGCGG
>JAKONB010000321.1 GCA_022702195.1 Beijerinckiaceae bacterium
CCTCCGAGCCGTAGCGCCAGATCCGGTCGGCCTGGGAGACCGGCACCATCAGGATCGCGTCGTTGGCGAAGCGCAGCCGCAGGGCGTCCTCGCCGTCGGCGATGGGCTCCAGGCCCTCGAACACGCAGAGGCCGTTGTCGCGGTCCACCGCCACGTCGCCGACCCGCAGGTCGACTTCGCCCATCGGCAGGGCGGTGGCGCGCCCGCCCGCCACCGTAGCAGCCCGGCTGCCGAACAGGTCGGCGGCGGCGATGACGCTGATGCCCTGGTCGGGCACCCGGAAGCCGGCATCGATCGGGGCTTCCAGCGCCATCACGGTCCCGGGCCTGGCGGCCAGGGCGCTTTCCCAGTCGGAGGCCGGCTTGATCTTGCGCCCGAGCACCCGCCCGGCCTGGGCGACGAGCCGGGCGAGCGGTTCGGCCGGCCCGGTGAGCAGGATACGGTCCCCGGCTTCCACCCGCGCGCGCAGGGCCTCGGCGAAGGCGGCGGCCGGGCGGCCCTTGCGGGCGAAGACCGGCATGGCGATCGCCTCGGCGTCGATCGCCGCGGCGGTGCCGCGCCGATGCGCGTCGCGCAGGGCGTGCCACGTCTGCGGATCGAGATAGAGGCCGGAGCCCGTCGGGTTCGGCCGGTTCGCCTTGGCGTTGCCCGCCCGGGCGGCGTCGCGCCCGTCGGCGATCTGCTCGAAGAAAGCGGCCTCGCGCTCCTCGGCGCCTTCCTCCACCACGAGGCCGGCCTGCGGCACGTAGTCGAGGAGGGTGACGAGGTCGGGATAGAACCGGGGCAGGTCGTGCTCCTGGCCGGTGAACGGCTTCAGCCGGGTCTCGGAGCCCGGGGGCAGCACGATCTCGGTGGCCGGGTCGATCACCAGCACGTCCACTTCCGCGATGGAGCGCTGGGTGACCGGATCGTAGGAGCGGATGGCGGTGACGCGGGCATCGTCGTGCTCAATCCGGCAGGGGCGCGGGGCCGCCGCCGGGAAGACCTCCACGGTGCGGCCGCGCCGGGCGACCTCACCGGGCTCGTCCACGCGGTCGTCGACGATGTAGCCGAGCCGCTGGAGGGCGGCGGTGAAGGCGTCCGCATCGATGGCGTCGCCCACCCGGACCTCCAGATGCGCCCCGGCCCAGGTGCCGGGCGGGGCCACGCGCTGGATCAGGGCCGGGGCGGTGGTGAGCACGAGATCGGGCAGGTTCTTCGTGTCCGTGAGCCAACGCAGCACGCCGGTGCGCGCACCCATCACCCCGCGCGAGGGCGAGGCGCGGTCGAAAGGCAGGCAATCCCATTCGGGGAAGATCGCCACGCTGCGGTGCGGTGCCAGCGACCGGAGGATCTCGGCCACCGCCTCCAGGCGATGCGCCTCGCGGGCCATATGGATCAGCGGCGCCGCCGTCCGTTCGAGGCCGAGCAGCGCCACGGCGAGGGCGCCGGTGGGGACGAGGGGGGCGACCACCGCATCCGCTGCGGCGGGGGACGTCCTGGTCCTGCGTTTTGCCATGTGGTGTCTGCGCTGCCCGGATCGTGGAAGAAGGGTCCGGGAAACGCGCCGACCCTTCCCCGGGCTCCACCCCGAACCGCGCCGTCCCCAGTTTGTCGCAGCCGGTGGACAGGTCGCGACGGCCGGGGTGCTCACATCTCCGGATCGGCGGCGGCCTCCAGGCGGCCGTCCGCGATGGCTTGCAGCAGCGCCCGGTAATCCGCATCGTTCTGGTCGCCATAGGCGAAAGCCCAGTCGGCCAGGGACTCGCGCAGGCCCGCCTGCCGGTCGCGCCCGCAATAGCCGCTGATGGCGGCCGCGTCCCCGGTGCGGGCATGGGCCCGGGCCAGCAGGGCGCCGTAGGCCCAGGAGAAGTAGAAGAGCGGCTGACCCGTCATGCAGGAGACCGGAATCTCGCCCTTCATGTTCTTCATCTGGCGCACGTAGAACGGGCGGTCGTCGATGCTGGTCCAGCCGAGCAGCGGGTCGCCCACCGCCTGGAGCAGACGCTGGCCGTGGATCACCCGCTCGCCCTCGTGAATCTCCGCCGCGTCGACTTCGGCGAGGTAGGGGGCGTGGGCCGGGCGCACCGCCTCCTTGATCTGGAGGAACAGCACGTCCTGATCGCAATTCCCGCACAGCAGCGCCACGTAGGCGCGGGTGCCGACGCTGCCGACGCCGACCACCCGGTGCGCCACGTCCACCACGTGATAGCGGCTGATCATGAACCGGCGCTCGCGCGGCAGGGTCTCGGCGTAGCGCTCCAGGGCGCTGGTCACCGCCTCGCGGGTCTCCGCATCGACGCGGGTGAGGATCGGCGGCTCCTCCTTGAAGCGCCAGCCGCCATCGACGCGCCGCTCGCCCACCCGGGCGAGCAGGCTCTTGTTGTTCTTCCGGCGCGCTTTCTCCACCGCCTTGGTGATCACCGCGCGCGAGTCCACGTCGATGGTCAGGCCGGTGAAGTCGAGATCCTCCGCCCGCGCGGCCTGGTGCCAGACGTCGAGGGGACCCTGCGGCGCCAGCTCGGTCATGGTGTGCTGGTAGCCGCCCACCGCCGCCAGAACGGCTTCGCGGCGATCGGCCGGCGCGATTCCGTCCTGGCGGGCGGCGACCTCGATGCTCGCCACGAGACGCTTCAGGTCCCATTCCCACGGTCCCACCGTGACCTCGTCAAAATCGTTGAGGTCGAGCACGATGTCGCGCTGGGGCGTGCCGAACAGCCCGAAATTCGAGATGTGGGCGTCGCCGTTCATGGTCACGTCGATGCCGGTGCGCGGGGTGCCGGAGAGATCCCGGGCCATCACGTGGGCGGCACCGCGCAGGAAAGCGAAGGGCGAGGTCGCCATCCGGGCCACCCGCAGGGGCACGAGATGCGGCTGGCGCCCCTCATGCGCGGCCTCGATGAGGCCGATCGGGTCGGGGCGGTCGTCGGGCGGGGTCCAGACCACGTGGCTCTCGTGCGGCACCGTCGCGCGCATCGCCTTGCCGGCCAGCCGTCGCTTGTCCCAGGGCTCCCCCGGATCGCGCAGGTTGATCCACGGCACCTCCGCCGGGGGCGCCAGCAGGATGTCGGCGGCATCCGGCTCCGGCGTCTCCGGCACTTCGGCGGCGGGAACGAACGCGCCGACATCCTCAGACAGGTCCATGCTCATTTCCTCGCGTGCCGGTGATGCATGCCGGGCGACCGGGACAACCTTGGCCGTTCGGGTTCGTTCCGGGCCGGCACGTCCCATCCCCTCCGATTAATCCCGCAGCCCGTGATGTGTGCCCTGCCCGCGCCGACGAGGGCCGGCGCCCGGTGACGCACCCCGCCCCCGGGAACGCCGTACCAGCCCCGGGCTTGTCCCGGCGCGTGGCGCCCGGCCGGACCGGGCCACGGACCGGACAGGGACGAACGATGAAGTTACAGGGGCAGATTGCGCTCATCACGGGAGCGGATTCGGGGATCGGCCAGGCGGCGGCCGAGCTGTTCGCCCGCGAGGGCGCTGACGTGGCGATCACCTACAACACCGATGCGGAAGGGGCGGCCGAGACCGCGCGCCGGGTGGAGGCCGCCGGGCGAAAGTGTCTGGTGATCCAGAACGACGTCGGCGATCCGGCCTCGGTGGAGGCCACCTTCGCGCAGGTAGCGCGCGAACTCGGCGTGCTCGACATCCTGATCAACAATGCCGGCCAAGCCATGAGCGGCATGCCGGTGGCCGAGATGGACGACGGCAAGCTGGAGCAGATCCTGCGGGTGAACCTGATGGCGCCGGTCTATTGCGCCAGGGCCTTCATCAAGGTGCGGCGCGCGGCGGGCGGGCGCGGCAAGATCGTGATCGTCTCCTCGGTGGCCCAGCACCTGCCGACGCCGGAGAGCGCGCCCTACGGCATGTCGAAGGCCGGCGTCGGCTCGCTCTGCCGCTCCCTGTCGCGGGAGCTCGCCGAGGACAAGATTAACGTCAACAACGTGGCCCCCGGCCTGATCGAGACGCCGATGACCAGCGACCGCTTCGAGGATCCGGCGGTGCTGGAGGCATCGCTGGCCAAGATCCCGTGGCACCGGGCCGGCCAGCCCGACGAGATCGCCAAGGCGATCCTCTACCTCGCCTGCGGCGATTCCGACTACGTCACCGGCCACACTCTGGTGGTGGATGGCGGCCTGACCATGCAATGGGGCGGTGCCTGAAGCGCACGACCTGCGTCGCGCGTCGCGTCCCCTTGCACCGGACCGGTCACCCTTCCGGTGGGCGCCGGGCTCCAGAGGGCGATGACGTTCGCTGAGGTCGCCCTCGTCGCCTCCCGGTGAAGCCTGAACCGCCCTGTGCATCGCCGGGATCCGTCCCGCTCGATCGAAGCACGGTCATGCGGGAGGATGGTCGGGTGGGCGCGAAAAATCAGCCGGACCAGAGCGTTGGGCGGGATTCTTGAAATCCCGTGATGGTCGCGACCGCGCGAAAGTAACTTATACGGGACTAAATTCTAATTTAGTGATGAAAAAACCACAATCATGAGGCTATAATGTGATATTCATGGGTGGCTGATCAAATGGTCAGATCTATCAAAGATGGCAACGATGAAAACAATTGTTCCATATGTCATGGCGGCGATGCTCGCTGCAACGAGCGCTGATGCGGCGGATCTGCCGCGCCGGGCAGCGCCGCCGGCCTTACCCGTTGCAGTGCCGGCCTTCAGCTGGACGGGGTTCTATGCCGGTTTCAATGCTGGTTATGCTTGGAGCGACGATTCTGTTCGCAACAGCAATGCAGACGGAGACCCCGATACTGCGAAATACATTTCGGATCTCGGGATCTCGCGCGTGCATCCGCGCAATGACGGCTTCGCAGGGGGCGGGCAGCTCGGCTACAATCATCAGCTCACGCCCGGCTCCGGGCTGGTCGTCGGCGCCGAGGCCGATGCGCAGTATACCGATCTGAATCGGCGCCACACGGTCTCGGGCAACTACGTGTCCATCGAATCGCCGGGCACCTATACCGGACCGTTTCACTACGAGACACGGAACGCGCTTGAGTTCCTCGGCACCGTGCGGGGGCGTCTCGGTTATGCTTACAACCGCGTTCTGATCTACGGGACGGGCGGCTTCGCTTATGGGCAGGTCCAGAACGACACCGTGCTGTCGGACGCCTACACGCTGACCTCGGCCAGGGGCGCCGTGCTGGGAACGGGGACGGACCGGTACGTGGGCCGCTCGAGCCATTTCCAGACCGGTTACGCCTATGGCGGCGGCATCGAGTATGCGCTGCCCTCCGACAGCATTCTCAACGTCTTCCACTCCAGCGCGGTGACCCTGCGGGCCGAATATCTGCGCTACGACCTCGGCAGCCAGACCGTCATCGGCTACGATTCCGTCACCCGTGCAGCCATCCTGAAGTCCAAGGTCCAGACCGACGGCAACATCGTCCGGGCAGGTCTGAACTACAAGTTCGGCAGCTACTAGAGCGTTTTTGTGATCCCTGGATCACGCAAAGCGCTCGATCTCTCCGCTGAATCGCGCTCCTTCTTCCGCCGAAGCGGCCACCAATTCGGCGGGACAAGCTCCCATACCGTCTCCACCCGATCGCTTCGGTGATCGCGGTCGAAACGGGCCCCCTTTCCGGTCTGGGAGAGGGCTGGGGTGAGGGGCGTGGACCATCCAAGGCAGCCACACACCTCACCCTGTCCCTCGGTTCCCTGTGCCGGGCGCGAGACCCGGGACGGCACCGCGGAGACCGGGACCTGGCCGCCTCACGAACCGCGGTCGAAGTCGATGACCGCGATGCCCGCCACCGCGTAGCGGCCCATCGCCTCCAGCACGTCGCTGACCCCCGCGAGCCCCACCCGCCGCGTCACCAGGTGGCCCGGTGACAGCGTGCCCGCCGCGCACATGGCCAGCATGGGGCCGAAGCGATGCCCTTGAAGTCCGAACCCGCCCAGCAGCCGGTATTCGTTGAGTAGGATCTCGTCGATCGGCAACGGCACCAGGCCCGATTCGCGGGTGGTGGTGTGGCCGAGCTGGACGTGGCGGCCGCGTCGGCGCAGCGACCGCACCGCGTTGCCGCAGGTCTCGGCGAGGCCCAGCGCATCGATCGACACCTGCGCGCCGCCCTTCGTAATCTCGCGGATCGCCGCGACCGGATCGGTCCCGCGCGGATCGATGACGTGCTCCGCGCCGATCTCCCGCGCCAGCGCCCGCGCCGCGTCGGACGGATCGACGGCGATGACCCGGGCGCCCACCGCCGCCGCGATCTGCACCGCCGACAGGCCCATGCCGCCGGCCCCGTGCACCGCCACCCACTCGCCGCCGCGTGTCTCGGCGAGATCGGTGACGCCGTGGAAGGCGGCCATGTAGCGGCAGGCAAGGGCGGCGGTGTCCACGAAGGAGAGGGTGTCGGGAAGGCGCACCAGGTTGACGTCGGCGTAGCGCACCGCGACGTACTCGCCGAACGCACCCCAGAACGACACGCCGGGCACCAGCTCGGCACCGCGCTCGCAGACATGCTGGTGCCCGTCGCGGCAGAACTCGCAGACGCCGTCCCCGGGATTCATCGGATAGACCACGCGGTCGCCCGGCCGCCAGTCCCGCACCTCGCGGCCGACCTCTTCGACGATGCCGGTGAATTCGTGCCCGAGCACGAAGGGCGGCTCGATCGCCAAGCCGCGCCACGCCCAATCGTTGGTCCAGAGGTGCCAGTCGGTCCGGCAGATGCCGTTGGCGCCGACGCGGATGATCGCCCCGTCCGGCGGGCATGCGGGATCGGGCACCTCACGGACGACGAGGGGTCGGCCGAGTTCTTCCACCACGGCTGCGCGCATGACCGGCTCCATTGATTGTCGATCGACAAACAATGACTCCGTTGCGGCGACCGATCAAGCGCCTTATTGAACGATCGGCAAGGAATGTGATGGCCGGGCGACCGCGGGAGTTCGACAGAGACGAGGCGTTGAAACGCGCGCGGGACCTGTTCTGGACCCGTGGCTACGAAGGTGTGTCGATGGCCGACCTCGTGGCCGAACTGGGGCTAGCCTCCGCGCGCATCTACGCGGCGTTCGGCTCCAAGGAGGCGCTGTTTCGCGAGGCCGTGGCGCATTACCAGGCGCATGAAGGCGGGTTCGTCGACCGCATCCTGTCGGCGGAGCCCGACCTCGCGACGGCCATCCGCGCGGTGTTCCGCGAGGCCGCGACGCTCTACACCCGGCCCGGCCGTGCCCAGGGCTGCATGGTGGTGAGCGCCGCCACCAACGTCGCCGTCGAGAATCGCGCGATCGCCGATGCCCTGGCGCTCGCGCGCCGACGGCAGACCGCGGCCTTCACCAACCGGATCGCCGCGTGCCTCGCCGAGGGCGCCGTCACCGCCTTCGACGCCGCGCTCCTCGGGGAAGCCCTGGCCGCGCTGCTCCACGGCCTGTCGGTCCAGGCCCGCGACGGGGCCGACCGGTCTGTCCTGCTCGGCATCGCCGAGATCGCCGCGAGCCTCCTGCCGGCGGCGCCGGAAAGTCCCCAGAGCATCGTCCCGGAAATCGGATCCGGGGCAATGCTCTAGGCTCCTGCTTTTGCATCGGCTTTTTCTGAAAGCCGGCAACCGCCTTTCGGGACGATGCTTTAGCGCGGGTTCTGCCAGGTGGTTGGTGCCGGTGGGGCCTTGGCTGGGGCTGTCGGAGCTGCGACAGAGCCGGTCCGGGCCGGCTCTGGAGCGCGGGAATCCCGTGCGCGCTGCTCCTGCGCCACCCGGACGGGGCGCAAGGCGGCATTCCGGGGGCGGGCGGCCCGGATCCGGCGGACGCGCCGGGGCCGCGCCCGCTCGCTGTTCGACCCGACCACGCCGCCGACGATGCCGCCCACCACGGCGCCCACCGGCCCGGCGATGAGCGCGCCCGCCACCGCACCGGTGCCGACGCCCACCGTGGTGTTGCTCGCCGCCCGGGCGGTGCCGGGGAGCGCGAGGGAGCCGGCCAGCATCAGGCCCAAGGCGAGCGTCTTCATTCCCATCCTGATCCCCGTCATGGCGTTCCCCGATTCCGGTGCGGGTCTCTGGACGTGGAGCGTGACCAAATCGAGACGCCGCTGGGCCGGCCGCCTCGCGCAGACGCATCAGGCTCGGCGCCATCCGCACCGGCACATCCTTGAAACGTCGGACGATCCGGCTTCGCGCGAGACGGTCATGGCCCGAGACGTTCATGGCTTCTCATCCGAGAACTTGCCCGCGCGGGAGCGAAACAGTCCATCGCATTTGAGTCCTGCGGCTTTCATTTCCTTAACGTCCCCTGCGCACGATGCCCCGAACACAGGATGGTGGCCATGCGCATAGGGATCATGATCGGCGCTGCGACTCTGGCCCTCGCCGGCCAACTCGTTTCCGCCGAGGCCCGTGGTGGCCGGATCGGCGGTGGAGTCGTCGGCCTCAGAGGGTCCCTTCCGACACGCGGCGCGGCCGTGTCTCCGCACCGTCTCACGCCACCCGACACCCTCCTGAGCAACGCGATCTCCCATCGGGCCGGGGCGGCGCCCCGCTATACCTCCCTGCCGGGGGCTGAAGCGGTCACGCGCGGCATGCCGGTTCTGGCCATGGAAGCCCGACCGCCCGCGGCGGCGTCGGTAGCTCCCGTCCAGAAGGCCGTGGCGGCGAGGCCATGGTGCCCCCCCGAGCGTCTGGTGGGGAGCGGGGCGGGCTTCTGCCTGATCAACTGATCGGGGCCGTCGGCGCCCTATCCGACGGAGTGTCGCTCACAAGACGCCCGCTGCGCCGTCCTGCTTCCGGCGTGACACGGCGGTGATCGGGAGGTTTGGGAGGCACTCTACGATCAGCGGCGTTCGCGGCGCGCCGCCTCGGCTGCCACCTGCGATTGGCGCACCGCCACGCGATGGCGTACGCCTCGGCTCGCCAGCAGCATCTCGAACCCGAAGGCGATCAGCGCCGCCAGGGTGCAGAGCAGGGCCAGGCCGAACAGGGCGAACAGGATGTTGGCCACCGTGGCGTCGCGCATCGCCCCCACGAACAGGGTCAGGGCCGCGCCGCAGGTGGCGACGCCGCCCACCGCCCCGAGGATCACCGCCGTGTCGAGGGCGAGCGACCGCCGGCGCAGATCGTCCAGGCGCTGAGCGAGGCGGGGGTGGTCGGCCTCGGCCGCATCCGCGATCATCTGCGAGATCCGCTCCTCGAGGTCGGCGACGCGGGCGAGCCGCGTTCCGAAGACGTTGAGCAACGTCGCGATCCCGGACAGCAGGAAGACCGGCGTCAGGGCGATCTGGATGATGTGCGCCGTGCTGTCGAGGGAGGTGGGAACGGCGGTTGGGAGCATGGGGCGGGGCGATCGGCCGTGGCGTCGGGAGGGGAGGGGCGGGCGGTCCCGCACGCTTCGGGGCCAGCCGGGATGTAAGGCAATTCCCCGCCGGTTTCACGCCTGCGCGCATCGCGCGGGGGGGGCGGCGGGGAAAGCACGGAAATTATTTCGGTGGATCGGCGACGGCCCATGGTCCGGACCGGTCCGCCCTCGCCGGCCCGGCGGTCCGCCGGTGTGCGGATGCCCCGCCGCGCCGTGACGGGCCGCGCCGGGGACCGACGCGCGCCGGCTGGCCCCGTCGCGGCGCCCGCGCTGGATCAGAGGTATGTCCCTGCGAGACCACGCGTTTTGGAGCCGATGTCGCCGTGCCGAAGAAATTCCGGGCGGGTCGCGATCGCAGGGGGAAACGCCAAGTATAGGCGCTGAACCGGCAAGGTCTCGCGGTCGTTCGCAACGTTCGGCTGTATCGGAGATGCGGCGCAAACCCGCTTTCCTCCCCTCTCGCCTGTGGACGGCCCGGCGCGAGAGGGCGGATTCCCCTTGGAACGCTCGCGACACCGCTTAGTTGTTGCAGCTATGCGCCGTGAGGCCACGGGCCGTGGGCGTACGGGCGCTCGCAGCCGCGATACGGAGGAAGAATTCCATGGCAACCAAGACCACCCCCAAAACCGCCGAAAAGAGCGCTGAGAAGGCGGCTCCGAAAACCGCCGAGAAGGCCGCGCCGGCCGCCAAGGGCAAGAAGGTCGACGCTCCCAAGGGCGATGGCGCCAAGCCCAACGCGCTGCAGCAGCCGTTGAAGCCGACCCCCGAGCTGGCCGCCGTCGTCGGCGATGCCGCTCTGCCGCGCGGCGAGGTGGTCAGCAAGGTCTGGGAATACATCAAGAAGCACAATCTCCAGAACCCGGAGAACAAGCGCGAGATCCTCGCCGACGACAAGCTGAAGAAGGTCTTCGGCAAGGACAAGTGCACCATGTTTGAGATGAACAAGCACCTGGCCGCGCACCTCAAGTCGGTCTGAGACATGTCGGTCTGAGATACGGGCCTCCGCAACGGCGCGCGGGAAGGGGGGCCGCCCCCTTCCCGATCCCATTTCCGCCGATGTCCCTTTGCCGGTGCCGTACCGTCAGGCGCCTCCGCCGGCCCGGCGGGTGCGGCGCTCCACCTTGCGGGTGGCGGTCTCGTGCAGGTGCTGCTCGATGGCGCCGTTGGCCCGGGCGCGCATCGCCCGCATCGCCTCCACGTCGTCGAAGGTCTCGGGAAAGCGCCGGGACAGCCAGAGATAGGCGCTGGCGAGCTTCACCGAGCGCTCTTGGTAGGTGAGCTCCCCCGACAGGTTGGCCCGCAGGGCCGGCACCGTCGCCCCGCTGGCGCGGGCCTGGGTCCAGCGCTCCAGCATCGCCATCGAGACGGGATCGCGCCGGTCCACCGGGCAGACCGAGAAGGCGAATTTCTCCTGGATCGGCAGGCGCGCCTTGTCCACCGTTCGGGCGACCTCCAGGATCTCCTCCAGGGCCGAGGGCTGGAACGGCGAGCCGGCGTAGAAGGTGGCACGGGCGAAATGCGCCAGCACCTCCCGCAGGCTGTCGGTGCGCATCTCGGCGGCCACCGAATTGATGGCGATGAGATCGGGCCGCACGAAGAATCGGGTGTCGGCGGCCGGCGCCGTGGGCGCTCCGGCGAGCGCCGCCCGGATCGGCGCCAGCCCGGTCTCGTCCACGGCGGCCACGAAGCCCTCGTCCTGGTGGCCGAAGCGGCCGGCCCGCCCGGCGATCTGGCGGATCTCGGAATTGGTGAGCGCGCGCTCACCGACCCCGTCCCACTTGCGCACGGCCGAGAACACCACGCGCTTCAAGGGGCCGAGATTGAGCCCCATGCCGATGGCGTCGGTGGTCACCAGCACGTCGGCCTCGCCGTCGCGGAATCGGGCGGCCTCGGCGCGGCGGACCTCGGGGGAGAGCGCGCCGTAGATCGTCGCCACCCGGTGGCCGGCCGCCACCAGGATCTCGCGGTTCTCGTGGACCGCCCGGCGGGAGAACGCCACCACCGCGTCGCCGGGCGCCACCGCGTCGAGGGGCACCGGTGCCTCCTGGAGGACCAGCGGCGTCTTGCGCACGAAGGGGATCACCTCCAGCGACTCGTTGGCCGCCTCCGCCGCCCGGCGGACATAGGCGAGCGCGTCGTCCGAGCCGCAGACCACCAGGAGCTTGGCCGGGATGCCGAACAGGGCGTTGGTCCAGGCCCAGCCGCGATCCGGATCGGCGATCATCTGGATCTCGTCGATCACCGCCACGTCCACGGGGCGCACGAGATCGGCGGTCTCGATGGTGCGGGCGGTGTGGGTGGGGTCCTCCTCGCCCAGCACCTCCTCGCCGGTGACCATGCCGGCGCGCAGGCCGCGCTCGGCCAGGGCCTCGTAATTCTCCAGGGCCAGCAGGCGCAGGGGCGCCAGGTAAGTGCCGGTGGGGGCGGCGCGCAGTTTCTCCAAGGCCGCGTAGGTCTTGCCCGAATTGGTCGGACCCATGTGGAACACGATGCGCCGTCCCAGCCGCCGCGCCGCCGTGAACTTTTCGATGTAGGCGCCGAAGCCGACCTGATCGCGTAGCCGGCGCAGGCCGGAATCCTCGGCCGCCATCGCTCGCGCCCGCTGCCGCACGGTGCGCAGGGTGTCGCCGAGCGCCTGGGTGAGGTTGGGCGAATGGGTGAAGGGCCGCGAACGCAGCGAGCGGTCCATCTGCTCGATATAGGTGGCGGCATCCGCGCCCACCTCGCGCAGGTCGTCGCGGATCTGGTCGCGCAGGCGCTCGATCGGCCGACGCAGGGTTCGGGCCGCCTCCGCCTGGAGGTCGGCGATCCCCGCCCGCAGGGTCTCCAGCCGCCAGGTCGGGTCGTTGCGTCGCGCCATCCCGTCGAGGATCCCCGCCAGGGCGCCGCTCGCCGGCATGTCGATGCGCAGGTCGAGGCGGCCATCGTCGAGGAGGGGCAGCGCCACCCGCACGTTGCCGGTGAGCTGACCCCGGGTCACCGCCACCTTCAGGGCGGGGACGGAGCGGCGCAGGGCCGCGATGCCGTCATCCGTGAAGGCGCTGCGGGCCTTCAGCTCGCGCAGGGCTTTCGCCACCGGCGCATCCTCGACGAAGCCGCCGAATTCCGGCAGCCCGAGCTGAAGCCGCAGAGCCTCGAGATCCACCGAGCGCGGCGGCAGCCCCAGGCGCCGCACCGTCTCCATCAGGATCTCGGTGGTGGCTTGGACGCGCTTGCGAGGCATGGACCCACCCTGATCGGCCGACGCGCCGCCAGCCGGCGTCCGTCCGTCTCAGGTGTGCGGCCTTGCGGGCAAAAAGCAATGTTTCGGGGCTGTGGGCTGTGGACGCGGCATGGAATCCGCTTCGCGGGGAGGCGGTGATGCGCCGGACCGTCTCGTGCCGGAGAGCAGGCCGAACCGGCGACGGCGCACGCTTGACGCTCCCGGAGCGTCGTCCCGCAAGGTGGTCGCCGGCTTTCGGAAAACGACGATGCTTTCGGCGCGCGGAGGGGATGCGCGGTCAAGCCACCGGTTTGCACGTCCGGCGAGCCTGCGAAGGCGTCAGGTCGAAGCGTTTGCGGAAGGTCCGGTTGAAGTAGGACAGGTCACCGAACCCGACCTCGAACGCGATGGCACTGACGGGGCGGATGTCCTCGGTATCCGTCAGGCGCTGCATCGCCCGGTCGAGGCGCCGGGCGAGGACGAAGCCCGAGAAGGTCTCGCCCTCCGCCTGGAACATCGCCTGGACCTGTCGGCTTGAGATGCGCCGGGCCTGCGCCACGGCCTCCAGGCTCAGATCGGCGCTGCCGAGGCGTCGCTCCACCTCGGCCTTGAGCGCCTGGATCCGCAACGCGTGCCGGCTCGGCCCCGGTGCGTCGGCCTCGCGGCCGGGCTCGCGCACGATGAAGGCGAGCAGCTGGGCCAAGTGCTCGCGGACGAGGTCCGCGAGCCCGGCGGTGGCGACCGGAATGAGACCTTGGAGCAGGCCGGCGGCGTAGACGGTCAGCGTCTGCAGGCCCGGATGGTCCCGGTCGATCTTCCGGAGAAAGCCTGCGTCGAGCGCCGCGAGCGGACCCGTGAGCCGGGTCCGCTCGATCGCCAGGACGTCGATGCGCTCCACGCCCATCGCATCGAAGACGGCGCCCCGGCTCGCCGCGACCAGCAGCGCGTCGCGCGAGCAGCAGGAGAGCGTGCGTCCGCCCTGCGTCACCTGGAGGCGCCCGACCGCCGGCCGCACCAGCAGGATGCGCTCGACCGGACCCTCGTCGCGCCAGCGTCGGGACGGCCCGAACACCGAGGCGATGCCGAGATCGGGGTCGAGGCGGATCACGGTCCGTCCGCGAAATGGGACGGTCCCGTCGCCCGCGCCGCCGACCGCCGCGCTCATCGCGTCTCTCCCGCGCCGGACCGCGGGTCTTCGCCCCCGTCCGGGTCACGCTGGTCTTTCATCACCCCATCCGACCGAAAGGTCTGCGCGGCAGTCCGCATCCGTGCTCGCGTGAGTCCAAGCGAGCCTCCGATCACCATGCTAGAGCCGCTGGGCGATGTCGAGAGTTCGCGCGTCTTAGACTGATGATCCGTCGGGATATGACATGAATATCTTAGATTAGATGAGTTTTAAATTGAATGTCCCGAAGCTCTCTTGTGGTGTCTTACACGAGAGCAGCCGCCGGGCAGGTCCGAAACACGCCGTCCCGAGGGGACGGACAGAGGCGAGTCCGGAAATCATGAGGCACCTTCGTTTCGTCGTGGCCTTCCGCGCAGGGACGGCTTTTGTGGGGCCTCTGGCCGCGCTCCTCGCCGCGCCCGTGGAAGCGCAGACAACCGCCCCGGAGGTCGCCCTCGACGAGCTCTCGGTCACCGCGACCCGCGCGCCCCGGCGCATCGAGGAGGTCCCGCAGAGCGTCCAGGTCGTGGACCGCGAGCAGATCCGCCAGCAACTCGCCCTGACGGCGAGCCCCTCCGCCGTCCTGGCGAAGCTCATTCCCGGATTTTCCGTCCCGAACGGCACCATCTCCAGCGCGTCCGAGAACTTCCGTGGCCGCAGCCTCCTGGTCCTGATCGACGGCGTGCCGGTGAACACGCCGCTGCGCGACGTCTCGCGCATCCTCAACCTGATCGATCTCAACGCCGTGGAGCGGATCGAGGTGGTGGCGGGCGCCTCCAGCCTCTACAGCGCGGGCGCCACCGGCGGCACGGTCAACTTCATCACCCGTCGCCCGACCGACGCGGCCCCCATCGTCACCGTCAACACCGCGCTCCGGACCTTCACGGCCGATCCCGTCCACGGCATCGCCCCCGAGACCGCGATCAGCGTGACCGGCAAGGTGCCGGCTGGAATCGACTACGCCTTCACCGGCTCCGGCCGCTTCGCCGCCCGCACCTATGACGGCAAGGGTCGCGAGCTGCCCTCGGACGGCCAGCTCGGCCAGGGCGGCGGCGACCGCTTCCAGCTCGGCAACCTCAACCTCCGGCTCGGCTACGATCTCGATCTCGCCAAGCGCGTCGAGTTCGGGGTCACCCAGATCCTGCTCAATCAGAATCCGCGCTACCTGACCGATTACAGCGCGCCCTTCGCGCGGCCGAACTTCGCGCAGCCCTATCCGGGCCTGCCGGTGGCCGAGGATACGCGCTCGCTCTTCCTGCGCTACACCGACCGGGACACCCCGCTCGGGAGTCTCTCGCTGCTCGGCTTCTACAACGACATCAACAAGCGCTTCAATTACTCGGAATTCTCCTACCCGGCGAACCCGTTCGTCACCTACTCGCTCAACCCGCGCGCGCCCACCAGCCTCGCCAACCAGACGGCGCTCGCCACCGAGCGCGGCGGCATCAACCTCACCCTCGACACGGATCTCGGCGCGCTGCTGCCCGGGCTGAAGCTGACCTGGGGCTCCGACGTGATCTCCGAATCCACCCGCCAGCGGGCGCGGGACGGCACGGACGTGTTCACGCCCCTGCGGCAGAACAGTTACGCCGGATTCGCGCTGCTGCAGGTGCCCGTCGGCGAGCGGCTGACCCTGCGCGCCGGCCTGCGCTACGAGCATTTCGACCTCGACGTGTCCGGCTTCACGCGGCCGACCACCTTCGCGGCCACCGCCGCCCGCAACGCGCTCGGCTACGCGACCTTCGTGCTGCCGGCGCTCCGCGTCACGGGCGGCACCTTCTCCTACGCCGCCCCGACGTTCAACGCGGGCGGCACCTTCGTCCTCGCCCCGGGCATCGACCTCTACGCGGGCTTCAGCCAGGGCTACGCCCTGGCCGATATCGGTGCCTTCACGCGGCGCGCGGGCCTGTCGCTCGCCTATGCCTGCACGGTGGCGCGGCCCTTCTGCCTGCCGGCCGGCACCACCATCGCCTATGTGAACATCGCGCCCCAGGCGCAGGTCGTGAACTCCTACGATTTCGGCATTCGCGGCCGGAGCGGGATCTTCTCCGGCAGTCTCGGCGGCTTCGTCTCGACCTCCGACGACGGCACGACCTTCGACCCGCTCACCAACCGGCTGAGCCAGCAGAAGGAGATGATCTACGGCGCGGAATTCGTGGGCAACGCGCAGGTCACGGAGCAGCTGAATCTCGGCACCGTGCTGGGCTACCGCGAGGGCCGCTACGACACCAACAAGGACGGGCGCCTCGACAGCTTCCTGCCGAACAACCGGATCGGCGCGCCGTTCCGCGCCACGATCTCGGGCACCTACCTGTTCGCGAACGGCGTCTCGGTCCGGCTCGAGGGCGAGGGGTTCGGCGGCCGCGACGCCCGCATCGACCTCACCGGCACCCGCTACCGCCTCAAGGACGCCTTCACGGTGAACGCCGCCATCGGCGCGCCGGTGGCGGGCGGCGAACTCTACGCCTCCGTCGACAACCTGTTCGACGCCGCCGACTGGAACCCCACCGCGACCTCGGTGCGCAACCTGACCGTCTATGGGCTCGGGCGCACCGTCACCGTCGGCTACCGCAAGACATTCTGAGCCGATGGTCCCCCGGGAGCAGACGGACGACCGCGTCGTTCCGCGCGCTCCCGGCCCGGCGGCCCCCAGGACGAGACGGCCTGTCTCGCCGCGCCGGAGGTTCGCGGCATCACGACCCGCTCCTGCCCTCAGTTCTGCCCCGGCCCCCGCGCGAGCCCCGCCAGGGTGAAGAGGTCCACCGACAGCTTGGCTCCCACCACGAAGGCATCGGGAATGTTCTTGGTGTAATACGGGAACCGGGTCTGGTCCGGGTTGATGATGTATTGCAGGTTCGGGGTCAGGCGGATCGCCGGGGTGACCTGGATGCCGTAGTTGAGCTCCATCATGATCTGCCGCTTCGGGATCGTCCGGTCGAACCCGATGGCGTTCTGCGCGACCGTGATGTTCGACAGCGCCAGGGGGCTGAACCTCTGGGTGTTGATCACGAAGCCCAGCGTGTCGAACGGGCGGCCCGCGAAGGTGCCGGTCTGGAGGGCGCCGATCTCCAGGAAGTAATCCTCGACGAGCCGCCCGGAGGTGCCCGCCATGGCGACGCCGAACAGGGTCAGGCCCTGGATGCCGGCGGGGTCGGGTCGCCACACCATCTGGTCGAACCGGGCATAGACACCCGAGCGCCCGAATCGCGTGGCGGGGGCGAGGCCGGTGAGGACGGAACGCTGGCCGGTGATGTCGCGCACCGGATCGGAATAGTCGGAGGCGTCGTACCAGCCGCCGATGCCGTAGTTGCGCGGCAGCGGATCGTTGGCGAAGCTGGTGGAATAGCCGAGCTCGAACGGCAGGATCGCCCCGGTGGCCCCGCGCGTGGAGAAGTCGAGGCCGTTGTCGCCGGGCTGCTGGTGGCGCGGATTCACCTCGTAGATCCCCGCATGGAAGAAGACCGTGTCGGTGAGCCAGGCCTTGGCGTGCGCCCCCCAGCTCGAGACCGGCCAGAAGGTGAAGTTCGAAGTCTTGAACACGAAGGTCGGGTTGCCACAGGCGGAGTTCGTCTGGAAATTGCAGTAGATCGGCGAATTCAGGAACGCGATGTTGGCCACAAGCCGGCCGAACTCGACGATCAGCCGGTCGTCGAACAGCTTCTGCTCGTAGCTCAGCAGGGTCAGTCGGGTGGTCTGGCCGCCGCCATAGATCTCCTGCACGGAGGTGTTGTTGCCGATATAGTCGCCGGCGAGGTTGTCGCCGTGGCGGTTGGTGACGGCCACGTGGAAGGCGCCGCCCGCGATTCCGGCGAGGCGGTTCAGGTCGGCGTCGATGCCGAAGAAGAGTTGGCCCGCATAGGTCGCCCCCTGGCGGATGCCGCCGATCGGGTTGGCGGCGGCCTGGCCGGTATAGTTGGCGCTGAGCGCGAGGCCGTTGCCGAGGTCGAACACGCCGGACGGCAGGGTGGCCGGGGTCGCGCTCTGGCCGAGGCTGTCGGCGGCGCCCGCCGCGCTCTCGGCCCCGGTGATGCCCTGGCCGTCCGGCTGCGGCGGCCGGCGCGGCGTGCGGCGCAGGGCCGGGCGCTGCACCGTGTCGGGGACGCCGATCCCGGCCGCGCCCGCGCCTTGCGCCCGCGCCTCCGGTCCGAGCGCCAGAATCGTCAAACCCAGGCCGATGGCGGCCGCCCTCGATCCCTTGCCCATCGTGGTCCCCTCAGTTCCGTGGTGTTCGCGTGGCCGGTCTTGGTGCCGGGTGGGTGGTGCCGGTGGTGGAATGCGGCGCGCCGCGCGCTCAGGCCGCCCGCTTCTTCGACAGGCCGACCAGCAGCCCGGTGACGAGGGTGCCGGCCACCAGCGCGATCAGCGCGCCGGGGACGTTGGTCACCGCGTTGGGGATCGGCAGGACGAACAGGCCGCCATGCGGCACCTTCAATTCGACCCCGAGGCTCAGCGCGATGGCGCCGGCCAGCGCCGAGCCCGCCACCATGGAGGGGATGACCCGCAGGGGGTCGGCCGCCGCGAACGGGATCGCCCCCTCGGTGATGAAAGCCGCGCCGAGCACGGCGGCCGCGCCGCCGGCCTCGCGCTCGGGCTTGGAGAAGCGGCCCGGGAACAGCCGGGTGGCGAGCGCGATGCCGAGCGGCGGGGTCATGCCGCCGATCATCACGGCGGCCATGGGGGCGTAGATGCCCGACGCGATCAGCGCGGCCGACGAGGCATAGGCCGCCTTGTTGACCGGGCCGCCCATGTCCACCGCCATCATGCCGCCGAGCACCAGGCCGAGCACGATGGCGCTGGCCCCCTGCATCCCCTTCAGCCAGTCGGTGAGCGCCGCCAGGATCGCCGCCACCGGCACGCCGACCACGTAGATCATCAGCAGGCCGGTGATCGCGGTGGCGAGCAGCGGCAAGATCAGGACGGGCTTGAGCCCCTCCAGGTTCTTGTGCAGGCGGATGTGCTTGTTGAGGAAGGCGGTGGTGTAGCCGGCGATGAAGCCCGCCGCGATGCCGCCGAGGAAGCCGGCCTGGAGGTTGGCGGCCAGCATCCCGCCGATCATGCCCGGCGCGATGCCGGGCCGGTCGGCGATGGAATAGGCGATGTAGCCGGCCAGAGCCGGCACGATCAGGGCGAAGGCCGCCTTGGCGCCAATCTCGCCCAAGGCGAAGCCGAGTGTGCCGGCATGGTCCGGCTTCATCGCGTCGATGCCGCCGAAGGCGAAGGCCAGGGCGATGAGCAGGCCGCCCGCCACCACGAAGGGCAGCATGAACGAGACGCCGGTCATCAGGTGCTTGTAGGCGCCGGCTTTCGTCTCGGCCGCCGCCGGGCGGGCCGGCCCGGCGGCCTTGGACTCGGCCTGAACCTGCGCCTCGGCGAGCGCCGTGGCGATCAGCCCCTTGCCGTCGCGGATCGCCGCCTTGGTGTTGGTGGCGTAGAGCCGCTTGCCGGCGAAGCGCGACCGGTCCACCCCGGTATCGGCGGCGATCAGCACGAGGTCGGCGGCTTCGATCTCGGCCGGGGTGAGGGCGTCGCGGGCGCCCACCGAGCCTTGCGTCTCCACCCGGACATCGTGGCCCAGCGCCTGGGCCGCCGTCTGGATGCCCTCGGCCGCCATGAAGGTGTGGGCGATGCCGGTGGGGCAGGAGGTGATGGCGACGATTCTTTTGCGCGCCGTGACGGGGGAGGGGGAGACGGGAGCGTCGCCGGCTGAAGCCAGGAACCGGTCGAGCACCGCATGGGCGTCGGTGAGTACGTCCTCGATGCGGATGCGGGCGCGGCGCATGGCGCCGAAGCGGCCCTCGTCGAGGTCGCCCTCGCCCACCAGAAGCACCGCCCCGGCGCCCGCGATGGCCGACGCGCTGAGCGCGTGGCCGGTGACGCCTTTGCCGCGCAGTTCCAGGTCGAGGGGCTGGTTGCGCCGGCCCGCCGCCTTGCGCAGGGCCTCGCCGGCCAGCACCGCGTGCAGGCCGAGATCGCCCCCGCCCACCACCGCCAACATCTGCGTCATGGCTTCCTCCCTCCTGGTCTCGTTCGACGTGATGCGTGGGCCGTTCCTGGCCGGCCAGAGCCTATGGTTGATGCACGGTGAGCCCGCGCGGTCTCAGGGTGCCGGATTCCCAGATCTGATCCCCTCCGGAGAGGGCGGCTTCCCTCCCCCTTGTGGGGAGGGATCGCGGGTGGGGGTGGCTCCGCTGGCCTCCAACGCCCGAGGGTCACCCAACCACCCCCACCTCCAACACCTCCCCACAAGGGGGAGGAGGGCCGCGCAGCGGCATCACCTCACCCCGTCCCCATTCCGGAGGCTCCCACACCCTCCACCCGCACCGTCCGGGCGAGCGCCTCCACCGTCGCGCGCGGGGGCAGGTTGGCGCCCGGCAAAGTGAGCTTGCCGGCGGCGAAGGCGAGGGCGAGGCGGGCGATGTCGGGGAGCGCCAGCCCCGCATGCAGGCCTGCGACGAGGCCGGCCACCAGGGCGTCGCCCGCCCCCACGGTGCTGGTCAGCTGCGTCGGCGGCGGGTGGGCGAGGACGGTGCCCTCGGCGGAGGCGAACAGCGCGCCCTCTGCGCCCAGCGAGACCACCACCAGGGGGATCCCGCGCGCGCGCAGGCCGTTGGCGGCCCCCGCCACGTCGTCCAAGGTCGGGAGCGCGCGGCCGGCCCAATCCTCGAGTTCGTGCCGGTTGGGCTTGATCGCGAAGGGCAGGGCGGGGGCGGCGAGCGCCGCCGCCAGGGCCGGGCCGGAGGCGACGAGGACGAGGCGGGCGCCGCGTGGATTCAGCTCGGCCGCGATCTCCGCGTAGATCGCGGGGGCGACGCCCCCCGGCAGGCTGCCGGCCAGCACCACCAGGGCGCCGGGTTCGGCGGCCTGCCGCAGCACCGCCCGGACGGTGCCGAGGGTGCCGGGAGTGACGGGCAGGCCCGGCAGGTTGATGTCGGTGGTGTCGCCGGTGGCGGCGTCGAACAGCTTCAGGTTGGTGCGGGTCTCGCCGGGAATCCACACGAAGCGGTCGTCGATGCCCTTGGCCTCCAGCAAGGCCTGGAACGGCGCGGCGTTGTCCTGGCCGAGGATGCCGGTTGCGGCCACCGGCACGCCCCAATCGGCCAGGCACGCGGCGACGTTGACGCCCTTGCCGCCCGCATCCGAGCGGGTGCCGCGCGCCCGGTGGACATGGCCCGGCCGCAGGTCGTCGAGCATCACGGTCCGGTCGAGGGCCGGGTTGAGGGTGAGGGTGACGACGCGCCTCATGCGGGCTCTCCCGCGGCGTCTCCGACGGGCGGGGCGGCGAGCGCCCGCACCCCGGCCGCATCCTCCTGCGCGCAGGCCCGCGCCGCCAGCGCTCGCAACTCGCCCATCTCGCTCGCCCGCAGCCGCGCCTTCACGGCGGCCACGTCGCGCGGGGTCATGGAGAGTTCGTGGACGCCGAGACCCGCCAGCAGGCCCGCGCCGAACGGATCACCCGCGATGCCGCCGCAGACGCCGACCCAGCGCTTGTGCCGGGCCGCGCCCTCGCAGGTCATGTGGATCAGGCGCAGGACCGCCGGGTGCAGGGAATCGGCCTCCGGCGCCAGCTCGGTGTTCTGGCGGTCGATGGCCAGCGCGTATTGGGTGAGGTCGTTGGTGCCGATGGAGAAGAAGTCGCAATGCCGGGCGAGCGCGTCGGCCTGGATCGCGGCGGCCGGCACCTCGATCATGATGCCGAGCGGCACCTCCGGCGCGTTGAGTTCGGTGCGGATGCGCTCGCAATGGGCGCGGAGCGTCAGCACCTCGGGCACCGAGGTGATCATCGGGAACATGATCGAGAGCGGCGCATCCTTGCCGGTGGGCGCACCGGCCGGGATGCCGTCCCTGGCCGCCCGGTAGAGCGCGCGCAGCTGCGGCTCCATCAGGTCGGGTCGGCGCAGGAGCAGCCGGGCGCCGCGCACCCCGAGGAAAGGGTTCTCCTCCTTCGGCAGGTGCAGGTGCGCCACCTGCTTGTCGCCGCCGATATCGAGGGTACGCACGATGAGCGGCCGGCCGGCCAGCGCGTCCAGCATCGCCCGGTAGGTGGCGTATTGGTCGTCTTCCGCGGGGGGGTCGCCGCGCTCCAGGAACAGGAACTCGGTGCGCATCAGCCCGACGCCCTCGGCGCCCTGGTCGAGGGCGAACGGCACTTGCTCGGGGTTGTTGACGTTGGCGCCGATGGCGAGCGCATGGCCGTCGCGGGTGCGGGCCGGCAGGGCGCGCTCGCGGGCCTCCTCCTCGGCCTTGGCGCGCTGGCGCTCGCTCCAGGCCCGGGC
>JAKONB010000362.1 GCA_022702195.1 Beijerinckiaceae bacterium
CGGCGTGGCGGATGGTTTCCTTGCAAAGGGGCGGTTTCGGTGATCGACCATCACCGGAACCGCCCCTCTTGGTTCGGGGGGGCGGGTCGCCCTCAGCCGGGGGGCCACTTGAAATCGTCGGCCCGGCCCGGCTGGGGCAGGGGGGCGGCGCCCCGCAGCAGGGCGCGCTCGACATTGCCGGTGGGGTCTCCGTCCCGTGGGCGCGCGCTGATCAGGGTGCCGCCGGGGGCGATCTCGCCGCGGCCGAGGGGGACCACCGGACCCGCCAGGGGCTTGACCGGAAGCGCCGGAATCCCGGGGGGCTCGGGCAGGCTCGGCAGCATCGCGGTGATCTGCCGGTCGATGGCGGCGGCATCGTCGAGCTTGGCCGGGTCGCCGTCGAGGGTCGGGCCGGGCGTCGCCGCGATGGCGGGCGCCGCCTGCGGATCGGGGGGCGTCGCGCCCATCAGCCGCTTCAGCACCACATCGGCGAAATGCGCGACCTTGCGGGCGCCGGCCTTGGTGAAATGCACGCCGTCCGCCGTCCGTAGCTTGGCGTCCTGGCCCTCGAGATCGGGACCCGTCGCCGCGTAGCGGTTGCGGTCGTCGACGAAGCCGGGCCAGATATCCACGTAGACCTGACCGGCCCTGGCGACGCGCTCGCTGTAGATGTCGTTGATCGCCGCCAGATCCTTGGTCAGGCCCTCGGATTTCATCGGCGGCGTGCCAACCCAGATCAACGGGATCTTCCGGTCGGTGAAGACCTTGATCATCGCGTCGACCCGCTCGGCATAGAGCGTGCGCCAGCGCTCGCTCAGGGGCTCGAGGCTCTGGTCCCCGTCCCGGATCGGCTGCCGGTCGTTGGCGCCCAGCATCACCAGGGCGTAGGCGACCCTCGGTCCGGTCTTCAGGAAATCCTCGGCGGCTTTCGGCCAGTCGACCACGTCCTTGCGCACGAGGCCGCTGTCGCTCTTGGACCGGTCCAGGATGCCCACATCGGCCGTGTCCTCGAACACGTCGTCGAGCCCGCTGCCGAGGTAGCCGGCCAGCGAATCGCCGAACACCGCGATCCGCGTCGCCGGCTCGGCCTTCGGGGCTGCGGCCTTCGGCTGAGCGATGACGGGCGCGGGGCGCGGCCGCCGCCGGGCCGGGCGCGCCTCCTCGCGGGGCGCGCGATACCCGTCCGCGGAGGAGGGCGCGCGTGGGCGCGGCGCCGGCCGGGCGCTCGGCACCGGCGCGGGCTGGACCTGCGGCGGACGATCCTCCCAGGGCCAGTAGAATTGCCGAGGGGCCTCCTGCGGCGGCGGGGTGTAGCGCCGGCTGCTCTGCCGGGCGCCATAGCCGCTGTCGTCACGATACGACTCGCGGGACCGGCGCGGGGGCGCGTCGTAGGAATCGCCCCATTGCGCGCCGGCCGGTCCCGCGGCCGAGAGGAACAGACCGATCAGGAAGATGCGCGACCAGGCCGTGCGCGAGGACGGCAGCGTCATGAGGAGAACCCCGAGGGTTTGGGGCGCGACGGGCGACGACGCGCGATCGGGCGCATCCTATCCGAGGCCGGGCCGCAGGTCTAAGAGTGCCTCATAAAACTCCCGATCACTGTCGTGTCTCGCTGGAAGCAGGACGGCGCAACGGGAATTTTGTGAGAGACATTAAGGGCGCTCCTCGAGGTGACGCAGCAGCGCCTTCGTGGCGTATCCGTCCGCCGGCAGGCCCTCGGCGATCTGGTAGCGGCGGACCGCCTCGCGCAGCTTCGGCCCCGCCCGTCCATCCGCGTCGCCCGCATAGAGGCCCCGCCGGGTCAGACCGGCCTGGAGCGCCTTCAGCCCGTTCGTGTCCAGGCGTTCCGCCTGGCTCGGCCAGGAGGCGGCGAGGGTCGCCCCCCCGGCAAGACGGTCGGCGAGATGGCCCACCGCGAGGGCGTAGGAATCCGAGGTGTTGTAGGCGCGAATTACCTCGAAATTGCCGGTGATGAGGAAGGCGGGGGCGCCGAGCCCGCCGGGCAGGAACAGGCTGGCCTCGCCCGATGCCGGCAAGGCGGCCCCGTCCGTGCGCCGGATGCCGCGCCGGGCGAAGTCCGAGAGGTCGGCGCGGTAGCGCGTCAGGTCGAATCCGGCGGGCAGAACAACCTCGTAGCCCCAGGACAGGGCCGGGTTCCAGCCGAGATTCTTGAGATAGGAGGCGATGGAGCCGAGGGAATCCGCCTCGGTGGTCCAGATGTCGCGCCGGCCATCGCCGTCGACATCCACCGCGTGGGCGAGGAAACTGGAGGGGAGGAACTGCACCTGGCCCATCGCCCCGGCCCAGGAGCCGGTCATCCGCTCGGGGGTGATGTCTCCCTGCTCCAGGATGGCGAGGGCGGCGAGCAACTCGTCGCGGAACAGGGTGTCCCGGAATCCGGCCTGCGCCAGGGTGGCCAGCGCCCGGACGGTGGGGACGGTCCCGGCGCTGGCACCGAAATCGGATTCGACCCCCCAGAAGGACAGGACGATCCAGCGCGGCACCCCGAATTTCCGCTCGATTCTCGCGAGGGTCGCGGCCAGCCGGGCCGCCTGCGCCCGGCCACGGGCGATCCGACCCGCCGAGACGGCGCTCACCAGATAGTCCCAGACCGGGCGGGCGAACTCGCTCTGCCGCCGTGTCCGGGCGAGCACCGCCGCATCGGGGCCGGTCACATCGCGAAAGGCGGCGTCGAAGGTGGCGCGGGAGATGCCGCGCGCCGTGGCGTCCCGGCGCAGGGTCTCCTTGAAGCCCGCGAAATCCGCCGTCCCGTCCGCCCGGGCGGACCGAGCGGGCGCGACGGGCTCCGCCCCCGCGCCCTGCGCCATCAGGGCGGCGAGGCCCGCGAGGACGAAGCGCCTCACGTGCGGTTGCGGCGCGTCAGAGCCTCCTCCCAGGCGAAGGCCTGAGCGACGATCCCGTCGAGGTCGTCGTGGCGCGGCTGCCAGCCGAGCTGGCGGATCCGGTCGGCCTGCGCGACGATCTGGGCCGGATCACCCGGCCGGCGCGGCGCCAACCGCACCTCGAAATCGCGGCCCGAGATGCGCTTGACCACCTCGATCACTTCGAGGACCGAGTAGCCCCGCCCGTAGCCGCAATTCAGGGTCAGGCTCTCGCCCCCGGCGCGCAGATGGTCGAGGGCGACCCTGTGCGCCTCGGCGAGGTCCGACA
>JAKONB010000521.1 GCA_022702195.1 Beijerinckiaceae bacterium
ACGTCGTCGAGGGCCGCGAAGGCGCCGAAGCGCTTCGTCATCCCGATGGTTTCGATGCCGATGGCCGTGGCCGAGGGAAAAGCTGCGGCCGGAGGAAGCGTCGCGTCCACGAGGGTCACCCCATCGCCCGAAGGAGCGCGTCGGAGGTCGCGACGGCGCCGAAGACGCCGCCCTGCATGGTCACCATCTTGAGGGCCGCCGCGTGGTTGCCCGGATCGGTGGCGGCGGTGGCGTCGGAGACGATGACGCATTCGAAGCCCCGGTCATTGGCCTCCCGCATGGTGGTGTGGACGCAGACATCCGTCGTGATGCCCGTGAGGATCAGGTTGCGGATGCCGCGCGCGGTGAGGATCAATTCCAGGTCGGTGGCGCAGAACGAACCCTTGCCGGGCTTGTCGATCACCGGCTCGCCGGGCTCGGGGGCCAGGTCCGGAATGATCTCCCAGCCGGGCTCGCCCCGCACCAGCACCCGGCCGCACGGACCCGGATCGCCGATGCCGGCCCCGATCCGGCGCGAGCGCCAGCGCTTGTTGGCGGGACAATCCGCCAAATCGGGCCGGTGGCCCTCGCGGGTGTGGATGACGGGGAAACCCTTCTTCCGCGCGGCGGCGAGAAGCCGGGAGATCGGTCCGATCGGCGCGCGGGTGAGGGCGAGGTCGTAGCCCATGGCATCGACGTAACCGCCGACGCCGCAGAAGTCGGTCTGCATGTCGATGATCACCAGCGCCGTGGTCTCGGGGCGCAGGCTGCCGTCATAGGGCCAGGGATAGGGTTCGGCGGCGGCGAAGGCGCCGCCGTCCGCGGTCTCCGTCACCGCGCGAGGGGCCGGCATCATTCCGCCGCCTCGCGCGCCTTCGGGGTCTGCGCCTCGCCGTAGGACCGCGTCGGCGCGGCAAAGCCGCAGCCCGTGCCGTCCACGACCTTGACCTCATCCTCCCACGGCACCCGGTATCGGCCGGCGGCGAGGTCGTGCATGTAGGTGTAGGGGCAATCCCGCGCGCCGCCCTTCACCGCCGTGTAACCCCGGTGGCCGAGCTGGTAGATGTTGTTCTCGACACCCCAGTGGATGCGCGCTTCCCGCACGAGATCGGGCCGCACCTCGGCGGTGATGATCTCATCGACGCGCCCGGTGGTGCCGTGGGCGATGACCGCGCCGTCGAAGTCGCAGATCATGCCCTCGCCCATGGAGTCGAAGGCGCCGTCCGAGCCGCACAGGCAGACATTGGCGGTGACCATCAGGTTGGAGAAGGCGTTCGCCTGATTGGTGAAGCGCCAGGAATCGCGGATCGGCGCGGTGTAGCCGGCCGTGCGGATCATGATCTCGGCACCCTTGTAGGCGCATTCGCGCGCCATTTCGGGGAACATGCCGTCGTGGCAGATGATGAGGCCGAGTTTCGCCCCTTTCGGCCCGTCGATCACCGGGATGCCGACATCGCCCGGCTCCCAGGGTTCGACCGGCACCCAGGGGTGCATCTTCCGGTAAGAGAGCTTGACCGCGCCCCGGTCGTCGATGATCAGGCCGGTGTTGTAGGGATTTCCGTTCGGGTTGAACTCCATGATGGAGAAGCACCCCCAGATCCGGTGATCGATGCAGGCCTGTCGGAAGGCCGCGACCTCCGGCCCGTCCATCCGGCACAGGATGTCCGGATTGGTGTCCATCGACAGGCCGTGCAGGGCGTATTCGGGGAAGACCACGAGATCCATGGTTGCGAGATTCGCCCGCGCCTTGGCCACCATCGCCACCACGCGGTCGGTCTGGGCCTTCAGGTCCGCCCGTGTGGCGACGGTCGGCAGTTGGAGCTGCACCAGGCCGATGACGACGCCGTTGGGCGACTTGTTCAGTCCGCCGAGTCCATTCATGGGGGCTCCTACTTCGACAGGGACAATTCGCCCGGTGCGCCCGCGAGCGCCCGGTCGGGCGAGGACGTCGCGATCAGCAGGGCGAGGGTGAGGACGTAGGGCGCGGCGTAATACAGGTAGTAGCCCTGGCTGACGCCCACCGATTGCAGGGCCGGTCCCAGCGCCCCGGCGCCCCCGAACAGCAAGGCCGCGCCGAAGCAGGCGAGCGGGTTCCAGCGGGCGAAGATGACGAGCGCCACCGCCATCAGACCCTGCCCCGAGGAGACGCCCTCGTTCCACGAGCCGGGATAAGACAGCGACAGGTAGGCGCCCCCGATCCCCGCCAGGGCTCCGCCCGTGGCCGTCGCGTAGAGGCGGACCCGGTCGACATCGTAGCCCATGGCGCGGGCGGCGTCCGCGCTGTCGCCGACCACCCGCACGATCAGCCCCGCCTTGGTGTTGCGGAACGCCCACCACAGGACCAGCGACAGGAAGGCTCCGGCGAGGAACAGCACGTTGACCTGCAAGGCGGCCCGGACCTGGGGGAGGCTCGACCAGAAGCCGAGGGGAATGGCCGGCAGGGGCGGGGCCGAGGGCTGGATGAAGGGCTTGCCGAGGAAGAACGCGAGGCCCGAGCCGAACAGCATCAGGGCGATGCCCACCGCCACGTCGTTGACCCGGGGCAGGCGGCAGACGAAGCCGTGCAGGAGGCCGAAGGCGGCGCCCGACAGGGCGGCGACCGCCACCCCCGCCCAGGGCGAATTCGTCAGGACGGCGGTGCCGTAGGCCGACATGGCCCCGAAGACGAGAATCCCCTCCAGCCCGAGATTGATCCTCCCCGAGCGTTCGGTGATGGTCTCGCCGAGGCTGACGAACAGGAACGGCGTCGAGACGCGGATCGCACCGCCGATCACCGCGAGCAGAACGGACCACAGGCCGAGATCGTCGCTCATCGTCCGCCCCTCATCGCCCGCCCCTCATGCCGTCACCGACGGGGTGGGGGTCGGCGCCGTCTCGCGCTTGGCCGCCCAGAGATGCGGACTGAACAGCTTGAACCGGCCGTAGAGCGTCTCGCTCGCGAGCACGACGAGGAACAGCAGACCTTCCAACACCAGGACGGTGGCGTCGGGCAGTTGCATCCGCCGCTGGATCAGGCCGCTCGACGCCTCGATGCCCCCCAGCAGGAACGCCACCGGCACGATGGCGATGGGGTTCTGCCGGGCCAGGAACGCCACGAGGATGCCGGTATAGCCGTAGCCGGCCGCGAGCGTGCCGTTGGCGGTCCCCTGCACGGCGGCCACCTCGAAGAAGCCCGCGAGCGCCGCGAAGGCGCCGCCGAGCGCGGTGAAGCCCACGATGAGCCGGCCGACGGGCAATCCCTGGATCTGCGCGGCGCGCACGTTGCCCCCGGCCATGCGGGCCGCGAAGCCCAGGGTGGTGCGGTCCATGAGGACGTAGGCGACGAGGCAGGCGATCACGCCGCAGCCGAGCCCCCAATGCACGCCGAGGCCCGGCATCGGACCCAGCATGAACGCCTCGCCCACCGGCAGGGTCGATGGCTTGTTCAGGCTCGTGGGATCGCGGAGCGGACCCTCGATCAGGTGGGTGGCGATGGCGATGGCGATGTAGGAGAGGAGCAGGCTCGAGATCGTGGCGTTGACGCCGCGATACGCCTGGAGCCAGCCGACGGCACCGATCCAGACCGCGCCGGCCAGCAGGGCGGCGCAGGCCATCAGCGGGATCGCGAGCGGCGCCGGCAGGATGGCGAGCGGCTGAGCGGCTGCGGCGGCGGCGAGCCCGCCCAGCACGATGGCGCCCTCGCCGCCGATCACCACGAGGCCGAGCCGGGCCGGCAGGGCCACGCAGAGCGCGGCGAACAGGAGCGGGGCCGCGCGCTGCAGGCTGTTGCCCAGCGCGAAGGCCGAGCCGAAGCCACCGCGCCAGACGAGTTCGGCGAGCTGGACCGGAGACTTGCCCTGCGCGGCAAGGAAGATCCCGAACAGTAGGAAACCGGTCACGGCGGCGGCGACGGGGATCGCCACCGCTTCCGAGCGCCGCGCCAACCAAGCGCGGACCTGAAGTCCGCGCGAGGGGCGCGCCGGTGCGGCGCTCAACTCCGATAAGGCGGCCTCCGCGACCACGCGTCAGGTTCTCCCGCGTTCGGCCGGCCGCGCCTTCATCAGACCGAGCCCTTCACGCCGGCGACGAGGTAACGGGTGCTCTCCAGCTCGGCCGCCTTCTCCGGATAGGCCGTGCCGGCCGCCAGGATCTCCTTGCCGGTATTGTCCTTCAGCGGCCCCTTGATGATCGCGTAACCGCCCTTCATCATCTCGGCCTTGACCGCGTCGGCGTTCTTGCGGGCCACCTCGCTCACGCCAGGGCCATAGGGGCTCATCTTGACGTAACCGTCCGCGAGCCCGCCGCGCACGAAGTTCTGCGGCCCCTTGCCGGCCTGCATCGCCGCGATGAAGTCCTCGTAGATCGGCAGCCAGTTCCACTCCGCGCCGGTGAGATACTTCTGGGGCGCCAGGGGCGACTGGTCGACATGGTAGCCGCAGACGAAGGCCCCGCGCCGGGAGGCGGTCTCGACCACCACCTTCGGGCTGTCGACATGGCAGGTGATGACGTCGGCGCCGCCGTCGATCAGCGCGTTGGTGGCCTCCGCCTCCTTGACCGCGAGCGACCACTCGCCGGTGAAGATCACCTGGCAGGTGATGGACGGCTCGACGCTCTGCGCGCCGAGCAGGAAGGCGTTGATGTTGTTGAGGACCTGCGGGATCGGTTTGGCCCCGACGAAGCCGATCTTCTTGGACTTCGACGCATGCGCGGCGACGATGCCGTTGAGGTACTGGCCCTGCGCGATGTAACCGAAATAGGAGCCAGCGTTCTTCGGGTCCTTCTCCGTCCAGAGCCCGCCGCAGTGGCGGAACTGAATCTTGGGGTTCTTCTTCGCCTGGGTGAGAAGATAGGGGCTGTAATAGCCGAACGAGGTCGGGAACAGCAGGGTGGCCCCGTCGAGGTTGATCATGCTCTCCATGGTCTTCTCGACGGCGTTGGTCTCGGGAACGCGCTCCTCCTCGATCACCTCAAGGCCCGGCATGCCCTTGAGGGCCTTCGCGGCCTGGGCGTGGGCCTGGTTGTATCCGTAATCGTCCTTGGGGCCGACATAGATGAACCCCACCGTCAGGGCGCCGGCCGCCCGCGCCCGGCCGGAGGGCAGCGCTGCGAGCGACAAGGCACCGGCACCGGCGAGAAGATGTCTGCGGGAGAAAGAGCGTGCGGTCACGGCATCCGTTCCAGATCGACTCGATGTCGCTTCGGTGGAATGAAATCTAAGCCGTACCGGCAGCACCCATAAAGCCAAGACTTTCATCACGCGCAGGCTGGCGAATGCTCTCCGAACGTGACGCCGCATCCCGATGATGCGCTTAAATATTGGCCGTGTATGCACAGTTTTCGACCAGCAGGGGCGGGCGTAGCGGCGGCACCCGTCCCGGACGCCGCGCCTCGCCCATGGTTCCCCCGCGGCAAGATTGGATGAAGCGCTCGGTCCCCGCGCGCTGCAACGCACGACGCGAAAGGGCCGGCAGCCCCTTGAGGCTGCCGGCCCTTTCGCGCTCGACGGTGTTCGACCCGGGTCAGTCGATGACGTGGCCGTGACGGGCCGCGGGTCCTCTCACCGAGCCTGTGGTGGCGACGCTGTCTTCGGCGGCGCGACCGGGCGCGGGCCGGATGGCGCGGCCCCTGACTTCACCGACATTGCGGGCGGCGGCCCGCCCCTCAAGTCCACCCGGTGCCGTCGCCGCCGGAATGCCCGCCGGTGCCGTGTAGCTCTGAGCGAGAGCGGCGCTGGAGAGAGCGATGCCGAAAGCGGCCCCCACGAGGATGCGTGCGATCATGACGGTAATCCCAGGTTCGTGGCCGTGGCCTGACAACGGCGGACGGCGTGTCGTATTCCTGAAATTTGTGCAGCGCCGCCTCGAAAATCAACACATCCTGCTCAAAGGCCATGCATCATCTTGATGCATGGAGCGGGTATCACGCAACGTCTTCATCGCGATGTTAGAA
>JAKONB010000393.1 GCA_022702195.1 Beijerinckiaceae bacterium
GGATTCGGAGCCCCTTTGCCGCGAACCTGTCGGGGTGCGGTTAAGAACCCATGGCGGCCGGGCCAGAATGTGGCGCACCGCTGATTTTCCCCGACTTCCCCACGGGTGCGACCCGCTGGCCACACCCAGCGCGGCTCACGAATCCGCGATGTGGCGAGGCGGCCGGGGATCGCGTATGGATCGCTCACGATGAGAAGCGGTCTCGCCAGGGCGGAGAGGGTGCGCACGATCACGGCGGTGATCGCGCTCTACGCGTTCGTGCTGCACGGCTTTGTCGCCGGCCTGATGCCGCTGCCCTTCCCGCTTCATGGCGGCCTCCCGTGTCTCGGGCAGATCGACGGCGACGGACCCGCGCCGGACGGCGCGACACCCGCCCATCACCCGTCGTGCTGTACCGCACCCGGCATCGTGGCGAACGCCGAGGACCCGGCCCTCGTCGCGGCCGGGATCGTCTGGCCCCGCCAATCCGCCATCCGCATCGCCTGGAATGCGGAGCCGCGAAAGACCGCGCGCGGGCCGCCCGGATCGATCGCCCATCCGAGGGGACCTCCGACCGTCTGAGCCGATCGCCGATTCCGATCCCCTCAGATTGTCAGGACCCAGACCATGACCCGGATGTCCCGCGCCGCGCCCTGCGCCGCCCTCTGCCTTGCCCTCTCCACCGGCGCGGCCCTCGCCCACGCCACCCTCGCCGTCGGCGAGGCCCGCCCCAATGCCAGCTATCGCGGGGTCGTACAGATCAGCCACGGCTGCGACGGCCAGCCGACCAACCGGGTGAGCGTCACGATCCCCGAGGGCATCGTCGGAGCCAAGCCGATGGCCAAGCCCGGCTGGCAGATCGACACAGAGAAGGGACCTTATGCCCGCGCCTATCCATATTACCACGGCAGCATCGCCGAGGGCGTGAAGACCATCACTTGGACGGGCAATGCCCTGCCGGACGATCAGGTGGACGAGTTCGTCTTCGTCGCCCGCGTCACCGATGCGTTCGCGCCCGGCAGCACGGTCTATTTCCCGATTGAGCAGGATTGCGCGCAGGGCGGCTATCGCTGGACCGCGATCCCGGCTCCCGGACAGGATGCGCACGCCCTCAAGACCCCGGCCCCCGGGATCCGGATCCTCGCCGCCGCGCAGGCGGTCGCTCCGGCGGCCAGCGTGAAGGCGGGCGACCTCACCATCGAGACCCCATGGATGCGGGCGACCCCGGGGGGGGCCACCGTGGCGGGCGGCTACGTGCGGATCACCAATACGGGCGCCACCGCCGACCGCCTCACCGGCGCGTCGATCCCGCTCGCCGGCTCCGGCTCGATCCATTCCATGACCATGGACGGCCCGGTGATGAAGATGGCCGCCCTGCCCCGGGGCCTCGTGGTCGAGCCGGGACAGACCGTCGAGCTCAAGCCCGGCGGCCTGCACCTGATGTTCGAAGGTCTGAAGGGCGCGCCGAAGGCGGGCGAATCGATTTCCGGAACCCTGGTCTTCGAGCGGGCGGGCGTGGTGCCGGTGACCTTCGCGGTGGCGCCGATCGGCGCCCTGAAGCCCGGCGGCGGCACACCGTCGGCGGCCGAAGGTCACCAGCACTGATACCATCTCCGATTGATCCATTCGGTCCGTTGCGAGCGCGGGTCTCCTCCCCAGACGGGAGGAGGTCCTGCTGCGATCGTGATCACCGATGGGATCGACCGGAAACCGCTTGAGCCGTGCGGTGCTCCTCATGGAAACGCCGCTCCCTCCCGATCCAGGGCCGGCGCAGCCCCGTCGCGAGCTGATTCGCGGCGTGTCTCGGCGCGCGTGGCCGGAGGCTTCGCCATGTCCCGTCCCAAGTCCCGTCCCACGTCTCTCCACCGCGTCAGGGCCGGCTTCGCTGCGCTCGTTCTCCTTCCCTCCCTCCCCCTCCCCGCCCCGGCGCAGGGGGCGCCGAGCGCGGTCCTGCCGGAACTCAGCGTCGAGGGCGCCGCGTCCGGCTCGCTCACGGTGCCGAGCGTCGCGGCTCAGCGCGCGGCTTTGAACGGCACGGTGGGGTCCGTCGCCTTCGTCGAGTCCACCGCGTTCGAGAACCGCTACGCCAACACCTTGCGCGACGTCTTGAAGGACACGCCCGGCGTCTACGTGCAGGAGCGCTACGGTCAGGAGCTGCGCCTCTCGGTGCGGGGCTCGGGGATCTCCCGCGGCTTCCACCTACGCGGCCTCGAGCTTCTCCAGGACGGGATCCCGATCAACCTCTCCGATGGCAGCGGCGATTTTTACCAGATCGACCCACTCGGCCTGCGCGCGGTGGAGGTCTACAAGGGTGGCAATGCGCTGACCTTCGGCGCGACCACGCTCGGCGGGGCGATCAACGTCGTCACGCCGACCGCGTTCACGGCCACGGCGCCGAACGTCCTGCGCATCGACGGCGGCAGTTTCGGGACGATCCGCGAGAACTTCCAAGCTTCGCGCATCTCCGGCCCGGTGGATGTTCTCGTCAACGGCACGCTCACGCATTCGGACGGCTACCGCAGTCACGAGACGCAGCGCACCCGGAATTTCAACGCCAATCTCGGATATCGCCTCGCCCCCGGCATCGAGACCCGGTTCTACGCGGGAATCTACCTCACCGATCAGAAGCTCCCCGGCACGCTGAGCCTGTCCGACGCGCTCCACGATCCGACCTTGGCCAATCCGGCGGCGCTCGCCGGAAACCAGTCCCGAAAGGTCGAAACCGAGCGCATCGCCAACCGGACCACGTTCGCGCTCGCGATCGGCAAGCTCGACATCGATTCCTGGGCCATCCACAAATCGCTCTATCACCCGATCTTCCAGGTGATCGATCAGGATGGCTGGACCTACGGGGTCTCGCCGCACTGGTCCGGCAGCGTCGACGTGGCGGGTTTTCGCAACGACACCATCCTGGGGCTGCGGGCCTTCGCCGGGCAGAACTCGGCCCTGCAATTCAACAACCGCGCCGGCCAGCGCAACGGCCAGACCCTGAACGCACTCCAGAGCGCCTCCAACCTCGAGGCCTATGGCGAGAACCGGTTTTGGTGCCTGCCCGATCTGGCGCTGATGACCGGGGCCAAGGCGTTCTCGTCGAACCGCACCTACAGCAACAAGGGCGGCTTGCCGGCGAGCCCCGCCGTCCAGTTCGCCGACACCACCTATGAGGGTCTCAACCCGAAGATCGGCCTGATCTGGCAGCCCCTGCCCGACATCCAGGTCTTCGGCGACATCGCCCGCTCGCGCGACGTGCCCGACTTCTCCGATCTGGTGCAGCAGAACGCCCTGCGCACCACCTTCGTCCCGCTCGAGGCCCAGCGCGCCTGGACCTATGAGGCCGGGACGCGCGGGCGGATCGACCGCCTCGCCTGGGACGTGACGCTCTACCGCTCGGAGATCCGCGACGAGCTGATCAACTTCACGATCAATCCCGGGCTCAACATTCCGGCCGCCACCTTCAACGCGCCGCGCACCCGGCACCAGGGCGTCGAGGCCGCCGTCTCGCTCGATCTGGCGCGGGACCTCGCCGGACCCGGCGACCGCCTCGTGGTGTCGCAGATCTGGACCCACAACGATTTCCGCTTCGTCGGCGATCCGGTTTTCGGCAACAATGGGATCGCCGGCATCCCGCGCGATGTCCTGCGCACCATCCTCGCCTATGCGCATCCGGGCGGGTTCCACGTCTCGCCCTCCCTGGACTGGGTGCCGACGGGGGCCTTCGCCGACCACGCCAACACGCTGCGGGCACCGGGCTACGCGCTTCTCAACGTCGAGGCCGGGTTCGACTGGTCCAACGGCGTGTCGGTCTTCGTCGATGCCCGCAACCTCACGGATGCGCGCACCATCTCGGACATCGCGGTGGTGACGAACGCGGCGAGCGTGGCCGGCGGGCCGGCGGCGTTCTATCCCGGCGTCGGCCGCAGCGTGTTCGGCGGCGTGCGGGCGTCGTTCTGAAGCGTCGGCGCCCCGCCCGACGGGGCACCCCAAGCGCGGCGGAATGCTCTAGAAGGGCCGGATGTCCCTCGCCGCGCCGACCCTCGACCAGACCTGTCCCGCGCGCGCGCATCCCGACGTCCATGTGGGCGAGGACGGCTGGCTGTTCCTCACCGGGGGCACCAACGCCGTCCTCGCCCAATATGGCCAGCCGGGATTCGCGCGAAGCAAGCTCTGGCGCTGGCGCCGCATCCTGGAGGCGCGGACCTTCCGTCTCGCCCGGCTCGGAATCCGCTACGCCCATCTCGTCGCCCCCGAGAAGCTGGCGATCTACCATCACACGGCGGGCGATCTGGCGATCGACCCGGATCGCTCGCCCGGCCTGCGCCTGGAGCGCTGGCTGAGCCTGTCGCTCGGCAGGCGCGCCTGGATCGACCTGGTGCGGCCCTTTCGCGCCCGGGCGCGTGGAGACGATCTTTATCGCCGCACCGATTCGCACTGGAGCTTCGAGGGGGGGCTGCTCGCCTATCGGGAGATCTGCGCCCGCCTCGGCGTGGCGCCACGGGACGACATCGCGGCGCGCCGGACCGGGGCGGCGATGGAATTCAGCGGCGATCTCGGGACGAAATTCACCCCGCACCGGACCGAGCTCGCCGAAACCTGCCTGTTCGAGAGCGCGGCCCAGCGCGTCTACGCCAACGAACTGGTGACCACCTTCGAGGCGATGGGGCGCGGGCGGGACGCGCATATCGGCGCCCACGTGATCTTCCGCAACCCGTCGCCGCGAGCCGATCCGCGCCGGCTGGTCCTGTTCGGGGATTCCTACGCGCATCACACGCCGAATTCCTGCACCGGCACCCTAACGCCGCTGCTGGCCGACACCTTCGCGGAGGTCCACATGCTGTGGTCCACCAGCATCGACTGGAGTTACGTCGCGCGGGTGCGGCCGGATTTCGTGGTCTCGCAGATCGCCGAGCGCTTCATGGTCGACGTGCCTCAGACCGGCTTCAACATCGAGAAGCTCGCGGCCCTGGCGCTGGCGCGCAAGACACCATGAAGCAAGCACGCCGAGCGGGCCAGGCACTGCGCCGGTCCGCTCGGGTGGTTCAGTAGAGGCCGCCGGCCTGGGCGGCGCGGTCGGCATCCGCGGGGACCGCCGCCGGAGCGGCGGGGGCGCCGTTGGAGGCCGGCGAGGCCACGTAGGCGTCCGGCGGGGCGGTGCCGGGCTTGAACGCCTCCAGGATGGTGCCGGGTCCCTCCCCCGAGCCGGCGCGCATGCCGGAGGCCACGTTGACCCGGATCAGCTTGATGCCCGGGGGCACGCGGAACGGGGTCGGCGGCTTGTCCTTGAGCGCCTGCTTCAGGAAGTCCAGGGCGATGGGGGCCGAGAGGCCGCCACCGGTGGCGCGGTCGCCGAGCGAGCGCGGTTTGTCGAAGCCGAGATACACGCCCACCGCCAGATCCGGCGAGAAGCCGACGAACCAGGCATCCTTGGCGTCGTTGGTGGTGCCGGTCTTGCCGGCCAGCGGCTTGCCGATCTGCTTGAGCAGGGTAGCGGTGCCGCGCTGGACCACGCCCTCCATGATCGAGACCATCTGGTAGGCGGTGAGCGGGTCGAGCACCTGCTCGGAATCGTCCACCAGCTTCGGCTCGTCCTGGCCCGACCATTTCTCGGCGTCGCAGCCGACGCATTTGCGGGCGTCGTGCTTGTAGATCGTCTCGCCGACCCGGTCCTGGATACGGTCGATGAGCGTCGGCCGGATGCGGCGGCCGCCATTGGCCAGCATCGAATAGGCGGTGACCATGCGCATCACCGTGGTCTCGCCGGCGCCGAGCGACATGGGCAGCACCGGCAGCATGTCGTCGTAGACGCCGAAGCGGCGGGCATATTCGGCGATGAGCGGCATGCCCACATCCTTGGCGAGCCGCACCGTCATCAGGTTCTTGGAATGCTCGATGCCGTAGCGCAGGGTGTGGGGGCCGCCCGACTTGCCGTCGTAGTTCGAGGGGGTCCACGCCTCCTGGCCCGGACCCGCCTCGATGGTGATCGGCGAATCCTGCACGATGGAGGACGGGGTATAGCCGTTGTCGAGGGCCGCCGAGTACACGATCGGCTTGAACGACGAGCCGGGCTGGCGCATCGCCTGAGTGGCGCGGTTGAACTGGCTCTCGTCATACGAGAAGCCGCCCACCATGGCGTGGACGCGGCCGGTATAGGGGTCCATCGCCACGATCGCGCCGGACACTTCCGGCCGCTGGCGCAGGCGGTACTGGCCGCGCCCGCCATCCACCGCCTCGACATAGACCACGTCCCCGGAATTCAGGGCGGAGGCCGGCGAGCGGCCGGTCCAGCGGGTTCCCTCGGGGCCGATCGTCCCGGTCTCGCGGTCTTTCGAGACCTGGCCCGAGGCCTCGCGGCGGGGCTGCAGGCCGATCTGCGCCGCGCCGCCGGCGGTGCTCAGCACCACGGCCAGCCGCCAGGGGGCGACGTCGCCCAGAGCCGGAACCTCGGCCACGGCCAGACCCCAGTCGCGCCCGACGAGGTCGACCTTGGCCTGCGCCCCGCGCCAGCCATGCGACTGGTCGTAGCGGATCAGACCGTCCACCAAAGCCTTGCGCGCCCAGGCTTGCATCTTCGGGTCGAGGGTCGCCCGCACCGAGAGGCCGCCCTCGTAGAGCTTCTTCTCGCCGTAGCGCTCGGCGATCTCGCGCCGGACCTCCTCGGTGAAGTAATTGGCGTTGGCGGCGTTGGCGAAGGCGACGCGCGGGTTGACGCCGAGCGGCATCTTGCGGGCGGCCTCGGCCTCCTCCCGGGTGATGTAGCCGTTGGTGGCCATCAGGCCGATGATCTCGTTGCGGCGGTCGAGCGCCTTCTGGGTCTGGCGATAGGGGTGGTAGTTGTTCGGCCCCTTCGGCAGGGCGGCGAGATAGGCCGCCTCGTTGATCGTCAGTTCGTGGACGGACTTGCCGAAATAGTCGAGCGCGGCGGCCGCGACCCCGTGCAGGTTGCGTCCGGGCACGATGGTGCCGAGGAAGATTTCGTTGAGGTAGAGTTCGAGGATCTTGTCCTTCGAGTAGGTCGACTCGATCCGCAAGGCGATCAAGGCTTCCTTGATCTTGCGGTCGAAGGTCTGCTCGCTCGACAGGAGGAAGTTCTTGGCCACCTGCTGGGTGATGGTCGAGGCACCCTGCTTCTTGCCGCTCTTGGCGTTGGTCAGCACCGCGCGGATGATGCCCTCGGGATCGATGCCGCCATGCTTGTAGAAGTTCTTGTCCTCGGCGGACAGGAAGGCCGCGACCACGATCTTGGGCATGGCCTGGATCGGCAGGTAGAGCCGGCGCTCGCTGGCATATTCGGCCAGCAGGCTGCCATCGGCGGCGTGGACGCGGCTCATCACCGGCGGCTCGTAATTGGCGAGCGCCGCGTGATCGGGGAGATCCTGGCTGTATTTCCAGTAGAAGAACGCCCCGGCCGCCGCGCAGACGACGAACAGCATCGCGCCGATGCTGAACAGGAAGCCGAAGAAACGAAGGATGATGCGCATCCGGGTCCCGTCCGTCGATGGATCTACCGCCGGTCACTCGCGCATGGAGAGACCGCACGCAAGCCATCCGCGCGCGGGACTCTCGCCGCGAACGAGGGCGACGGTCGTGAGGCATGGCGGCGATCGCCCGTGTCGTCCCCGCCGGACGCGCGACGTCGATCCAACCGAGGTGCCGTTAACCCCGGTTTCACTCCTTATCTATGGTGAAACTGGGGCGATTGCCGCCGAGCGCCGCGCCGGCTGCGGCCGGGTCAGCGAGGTGCGGTTGCCGAAGAACGCGTCGATGGCCTTGGCCATGCCACCGGTCACGTCGGCGCGCCAGGTCTCGGATTGCAGCAGGTCGAGGTCGTGCTGGCTCGACAGGTAGCCGAGTTCCACCAGGACGGACGGCACGTCGGGCGAGCGCAGCACCATGAAGCCAGCCTCGCGATGCGGCTTCGGGCTCATGGTCATGACCGGAGAGAGCTGGGACATCAGCCCCTTGGCAAAACCCGACGAGAAGGTCCGGGTCTCGCGCAACGTCAGTTCCTGGAGGATGTCGGCGACGTGGCCGGGGCCTTCGTTCGATTCGGTGCCGGCGGCGGCGTCCGCCCGGTTCTCGCGCTCGGCGAGCTTGGCCGATTCGGCGTCGGTGGCCTTCTCCGAGCCGGTATAGATCGTGGCGCCCCGCACCTGCGGCGCCGCCGAGATCGAATCGGCGTGGATCGACACGAACAGGTCGGCCTTGGCCTCGCGGGCGATGCGGACGCGCTCGGCGAGCGGCACGAACACGTCGCGGTCGCGGGTCATCCGGACCCGGTAGCGCCCGGTCTCCTCCAGGCGCGTCACCAGGGACTGGGCGAAGCCGAACACGATGTCCTTCTCGAACGCGCCCGTGCTGGCGATGGCGCCCGGATCGGTGCCGCCATGCCCGGCATCCACCACGATGAGCGGGCGGGCATCGGTGGCCTCGGGTGGGACCAGAGCCTTGCGCAGGGCCGGTGACGGATCGCTCGCCACGGCGGCCCGGCGGAACGCCTCCCGGTCCGCGCGCTGGAACTCGATGCTGAGCAGTACCGCGCCGTCGCGGGGGCGCGTCACCGTCTCGATCCGGCCGATCGTGGCGGTCTGGGCGAGGTCGACGACGATCCGCGAGCGGCCGGGGGCGAACAGGCCGTAGCGGAACGACGCGATCAGTCCCTCGCGCTTGCGTCCGGTCTCCGCCCCGAGCTGGAAGTTCACCTCGGCGAGGTCGATCACCGCGCGGTCGGGCCGCTCCATCACGAAGGCCCGGGCCTCGATGGGCCGCGACAGGGTCAGGGTGAGCTTGGTGACGCCGTTGGCGGAGGAGACCTCCGCCCCGATGGCCACCGCCGCCGCCGCATGGGCGGCCGCCGCCTTGGCGCGGTCCCCGTCCTGGGCGAGCGCCTGCGGACCGGCCGCCAGGAGGCCCGCGATCAGGCCGGTCGCCGAAAGGCATCTGCGGATCAGGCGGGCATGTCTCGGTGTCATCCGGCAACCGTTTCGAGGGATGAGATCCTGTCGCTCAGGCCCTAAGCGATAGGCGTCGGATGGTTAACCGTTCCTTCAGGCCGTCGGTTTCGGTTGCGACACGCTGTGGCTCAACGGCGACAGCCGCAGGGGACTGACGGAACGACTGCCGCGCGCTGGCGGGACTGGTCCCCACCCCCAACTGATTGCGTTGAGGCGTCTTTAACGCCTTGCCAAGGAACCGCGACGATCTGTAATGGTACGGTCCCCCTCCCGGTGTCGGGCGGTTCCATCCGCGGCCCGCGGGCGTGTCGAGGTTCTTTGCCCCGATGCTCTCGCAGTCGGCACACCGCGTCGGAACCGTCGGCATCTCTAAGGCCGGGTGGGTGTCGGTTCAAACGGCGGCGTTCTCGTCGCCGCACCGTTCTTGAAATCCGCGGCCGGTTCTGAGAGCCGGCCCACAAGTCTTCGCGAGGTCAGGAAAGGGATGGGCGGACGCACAGCATCGGTTGCCGCTGCTCGTGTTCAACGCATGCGCGATTCGCGTGGCGCCGTTGTCCCGTCATTCCTGGCCAGGATCAACCCCACGCGCGCCGATCGCCGGCGCCCAAAGGCGGTTGACGGCAATCCCCTCCCCACAGCCCCCACGATCCGCCTGTTCGGGTCGTCGCGCGCGTCGACCCTCCGAGCCGATGGGCCGGGACCGGGCGGCGCACCAGCGGGGGCGCCCGGTTCCAGGAGAACGACGTCGACCGCCATGCCGAAAGTTCGTCATGGCCAACACCAACAAGATGCTCATCGACGCGATGCATCCGGAAGAGACCCGGGTCGTCACGGTTCACGGATCTAGGGTCGAGGAATTCGACTTCGAGGCAGCCAACCGCCGCCAGCTTCGCGGCAACATCTACCTCGCCAAGGTGACGCGGGTGGAGCCTTCGCTCCAGGCGGCCTTCATCGAGTACGGTGGCAACCGCCACGGCTTCCTCGCCTTCAGCGAGATCCATCCCGACTATTACCAGATCCCGCTCGCCGACCGGCAGGCGCTGCTGGAGGACGAGGCGCGCGATGCCGAGGAGCACCGCGAGCGCGAGGAACGCAAGCCCCGCCGCCGCTCGCGCGGCCGCCGCGC
>JAKONB010000407.1 GCA_022702195.1 Beijerinckiaceae bacterium
GGCGGTGGACAGCGTGGTGGGCTTCACCGGCGGGCGCGGCACCAACTCGGCCAACGTCTTCGTCGGCCTCAAGCCGAGGGGCGAGCGCGCGCCGATCCAGGAGGTGATGACCCGGCTGCGGCCGAAACTCGCCCAGGTGGCCGGCGCGAGGCTCTACCTTTTCCCGCGCCAGGACCTGCGCATGGGCGGCCGCCAGAGCTTCGCCCAGTACCAGTATACGCTGCAAGGCGACACGTCGGAGGAACTCTACGCCGCCGCCCCGAAGCTGGTTCAGGCGCTCCAGAAGAATCCGGTCTTCGCCGACGTGACCTCCGACCAGCAGGAGGGCGGGCTGGAGAGCCGGCTTGTCATCGACCGGGCCACCGCCTTCCGCTACGGCCTGACCCCCGACAAGATCGACAACACCCTCTACGACGCCTTCGGCCAGCGCCAGGTCTCGACGATCTACAACCCGCTCAACCAGTACCACGTCGTGATGGAGGTGGCCCCGCGCTACCTCCAGAGCCCCGACACCCTGAAGATGCTCTACGTCTCGACCTCGGGCGGCAAGGCGCGCGGCTCGGCCACCACCAACGCGGTGGCCGGCACGGTGGCGGCCAACGGCACCACCAACACCAACGCGGCGGGCAACACCGGCCCGGCCACCGCCGCCGCCGCGGACCCCACCGCCACCGCCGCCTCCATCGCGGGCGATTCGGCCCGCAACGCCGCCGCCAACGCCATCGCGGGCTCCAAGGGCGGCACCTCCTCGGCGGCCCCGGTGTCGAGTGCCAAGGAGACGATGATCCCGCTCTCGGCCTTCGCCCGGCTGGAGACCGGCAACACCCCGGTCCAGGTCAGCCACCAGGGCCTCTTCGTGGCCACCACGATCTCGTTCAATCTGGCGCCGGGCAAGAGCCTGTCGGACGCCACCGAGGCCATCGAGGCGGCGATCACCGACCTGCGCCTGCCGGCGACGATCCACGGGGAATTCGCCGGCTCGGCCAAGAGCTTCCAGGAATCGTCGTCGCGCCAGCCGCTCCTGATCCTGGCCGCTCTGGTGGCCGTCTACACGATTCTCGGAATCCTCTACGAGAGCTTCGTCCACCCCGTCACGATCCTGTCGACCCTGCCGTCCGCCGGAATCGGCGCGCTGCTGGCGCTCCTCGTCTCGGGGACGGAATTCACCGTGATCGCGCTGATCGCGGTGTTCCTGCTCATCGGCATCGTCAAGAAGAACGCCATCATGATGATCGACTTCGCGCTCGATGCCGAGCGCACCCGTGGCGCCAGCCCACAGGCGGCGATCTTCGAGGCCTGCCTCTTGCGCTTCCGCCCGATCATGATGACAACGCTGGCCGCGATGCTCGGCGCGCTGCCCCTCATCCTCGCCGGCGGGGAGGGCTCCGAGCTGCGCCGCCCCCTCGGCATCGCCATCGTCGGCGGCCTCATCGTGAGCCAGATCCTGACCCTCTACACCACCCCCGTCGTCTACCTCTATCTCGACCGCCTCCGGCGCCGGAAACCCGCCCCCGGCGCGGCTCTGAGCCCGGCCGAATGAGCGGGGTGTCTTCGTCGCGTCGGGCGGCCATATCCGCAGATCGCGCGGGCTGCGCGGGTCCGCCTCCCTCCAAGAGAGGGCGCCCGGCGCGCCCGAAAGGGCTGTGGCACCTCCTCGTCCGCTGGCGGCATCCGGCCATCGTCCTCCTCGCCACCACCCTCTCCGGCTGCATGGTCGGCCCCGATTATTCCCGCCCCTCGGTGGAGACGCCGCTGGCCTTCAAGGAGGGCGGAGCGCGCGAGGACAGCGCCGCCTATGTGGCGAGCCGCAAGGGCTGGCGTCCGGCCGCCCCCAATGACGGGGCCGAGCGCGGCGACTGGTGGCGCGTGTTCCGCGATCCGGCCCTCGACCGGCTGATCCGCCTCGTGGACGTGGACAACCAGTCGCTGCGCGCCCAGATCGCCGCCTACGAGCAGGCGCGCGGCTTCGTCGCCCAGGCGCGGGCCGCGCTGTTTCCCACGGTGATCGGCGCCCCCAGCATCACCCGCTCGCGGAGCCTGGGCTCCGAGCGCACCAGCGTCTCCCTTCAGGGGCAGGCGAGCTGGGAGCTCGACCTGTTCGGCCGCATCCGTCGCAACATCGAGAGCGAGGTCGCCACCGCCCAGGCGAGCGCCGCCGATCTCGCCCTGGTGCGCCTCACCATCCAGTCCGAGGTGGCCACCAACTACCTGAGTCTACGCTACCAGGATGCGCTCCAGCGGGTGTTCAACGAGAACATCGAGGGGTTCAAGAAGAGCCTGGCCATCACCGAGAACCAGTACGCCGCCGGTGTGGCCGCGCGCTCGGACGTGATCACCGCCCAGACCCTGCTCCAGACCACCCAGGCCCAGGCCATCGCCATCGGCCTCCAGCGGGCGATCTTTGAGCACGCCATCGCCACCCTGATCGGCCGGCCGCCCTCCGAACTGTCCCTGCCGGTGGCGCCGCTCGCCGCGCGTCCCCCCACCGTGCCGGTGGGCATCCCCTCGACTCTGCTGGAACGCCGCCCGGACGTTGCCCAGGCGGAGCGCAACGTGCAGGCCCAGAGCGAGCAGATCGGCGTGGCGATCGCGGCCTTCTACCCCACCGTCACCCTCTCGGCCTCGGGGGGCATCTCGGGGCTGACCTCCAACGGCGTGTTCTCGGCCGCCAATCAGGTCTGGTCGGTGGCCGCGGCCGGCACGGAGGTGTTCTACGACGGCGGCGCCCGCGCGGCCGCGCTCCGCATCACCCGCGCGGCCTACGACGCGGCGGTGGCCAATTACCGCCAGACCGTGCTCACCGCCTTCGGAGAAGTGGAGAACGGTCTTGCCGGGGTGCGGA
>JAKONB010000419.1 GCA_022702195.1 Beijerinckiaceae bacterium
CATCGACGTAGCAGGGCACGAACAGGCCGATGCGCATGTTTTTCCGACTCGATGGCGGTCCGATAGTCCTGGCACCGTCATTCCGGGACCACGCAGCGGAACCCGGAACCCATGACTTGCCGCGACGCTCGACCCGAGCCGCGCATCACGAGTGGATTCCGTGTCCTCGCCTTTGGCGAGCCCCGGAAAGACGGTATCGGATCCGATAGACTGGAACCTTTGTAAGCTGCCGGTTCTATCGGAGCAGATTCGTCTTGGCGAGGTCGAGAACTGAGTCGCCGCGCCCGCTCATCACGGCCCGCATCACGTAGAGGCTGAAGCCCTTCACCTGCTGGCCGTCGATCTTAGGCGGCATCGAGAGCTCGTTGCGGGCGACGACCACGTCGAGCAGGGCCGGGCCGTCATGGGCCAGAACCTGCGCAACGGCGCCCTCCAGTTCGGCCGGGTCCTCCACGCGCACGGCGAAGATTCCCGCCGCCCGGGCCATGGCGGCGAAATCCGGATTGTCGAGGGCGACGCCGGTCTCGAGATAGCCCGCCGCCTTCATCTCCATCTCGACGAAGCCGAGGGTGCCGTTGTTGAACACCACCACCTTCACCGGCAGCTTCTCCTGCCGCAGGGTGAGGAGATCGCCCATCAGCATGGTGAAGCCGCCATCGCCCGACAGCGAGATCACCTGGCGGTTCGGCTGGGCGGCCTGGGCGCCGATGCCCTGCGCCATGGCGTTGGCCATCGAGCCGTGGACCCACGAGCCCAGCAGGCGGCGCTTGCCGTTCATCGCGAGGTAGCGCGCCGCCCAGATCGTCGGTGTGCCGACATCGGCGGTGAAGATGGCGTCGTCGGAGGCCCCCTCGCTCAGGAGCTTGGTGAGGTATTGCGGGTGGATCGGCCCCTTGCCGGATGTGAGGCCGAACCAGCCGCGCTTGGGCGTGCCGGTGGCGAGATCGTCGAGATCCTCTCGGGCCTTGGCGTAATGCTTGAGCGCCGCATCGAGGTGCTTGCGATCCTCCTTGACGGTGAGCTTCGGCATCAGGGCGGCGATCGTGTCCTTCACGTCGCCGACGAGACCGAGATCGAGCTTGCAGCGCCGGCCGAGCTGGTCCGGGCGGATGTCGATCTGGGCGATCCTGGCGCCGGTGGGATAGAACTGCCGGTAGGGGAAGTCGGTGCCGAGCATCAGCAGGGTGTCGCAGGCCTCCATGGCCGCGTAGCCCGACGAAAAGCCGATCAGGCCGGTCATGCCCACATCGTAGGGATTGTCGTACTCGACGTATTCCTTGCCCCCGAGCGCGTGGACGATGGGGGCCTTGAGGGCCTCGGCCAGCTGCAGCAATTCGGCATGGGCACCGGCGCAACCCCGGCCGCAGAACAGGGTGATGCGGCGTGACGCGTTGAGGAGGTCGGCGAGCGACTCCAAGTCGCGGCTGGCCGGGCGCACGATGGGTTTTTGCGGAATCAGCCCGGCATTGGGGGCGACGCCCCGGCTCGGCGCGTCCTTCAGCGCCACGTCGCCGGGGATGACCACCACCGCGACGCCGCGCAGTCCGATGGCGGCCCGCATGGCGCTCTCCAGCACCTGGGGCAGCTGCGAGGGGTCGGACACCATCTCGCAGTAATGGCTGCATTCGCGGAACAGCTCCTGCGGATGCGTCTCCTGAAAATAGCCCGAGCCGATCTCGGCCGAGGGGATGTGGGCGGCGATGGCCAGCACCGGCGTGCGGCTGCGGTGACAATCGAACAGGCCGTTGATGAGGTGGAGATTGCCCGGGCCACAGGAGCCGGCACAGACCGCCAGCGCGCCGGTGATCTGGCTCTCGGCACCGGCGGCGAAGGCGGCGACCTCCTCGTGGCGGACATGGATCCAGTCGATGGTCTCGCGGGCGCGCAGCGACTCGGTGAGGGCGTTCAGGCTGTCGCCGACGAGGCCGTAGATGCGGGCCACACCGGCCTGGGAGAGGGTCTCGACGATGAGGTCCGCGACGGTGACGGTTTTCATGGGGCAGGCTCCGGTCTTTGATGCCGAACCGCCGACGCGCCGGGGCGTTCCCGCAGCGCAGCACAGGGCCGACCCGGATGTCACGCCGTGTTGCGGCACTTCGGCGCCGACGATCCGGCTTGCCGCCGGACCTTTCCGAACGATGTCGCGTTCGTTGACGAAGAGGCGCCGGGCCAGGCGGAGCGGTTTTCAACGCATGCAGATTCATCTCGATGCGGTCGGCGGTATGGCCGGCGACATGTTCGTGGCCGCCCTCCTCGACGCGTTTCCGGAGCATGCGGCGGGCGTCCTCGCCAGCGTTCGGGCGGCGAGCGCCGCCGGCATCGGCTGCGCTCTGGTCGCCCATAACGACGGCATCCTGCAGGGGCACCGCTTCGTGGTTTCCGGGCCGGAACCGGCGGAGACCGTCGCTCCCGTGCATGGCCACCACCATCACCACCCGGATCACGATCACGACACCCACGATCACGCGCCGCACGGTCACCGGCCCTGGTCGGACATCCGGGCGGCGCTGAGGGACGCGGACCTGGCGCCGGCGGTGCGCGACCACGCCCTCGGCATCTTCGGCCATCTCGCTGAGGCCGAGGCGCGGGTGCACGGCATCCCGGTGGAGGAGGTCGCGTTCCACGAGGTCGGCGCCTGGGATTCCATCGCCGACATCATTGCAACGGCGCACCTGATCGCAACGCTGGACGCACAGGCCTGGAGCGTCGGCCCGGTGCCCCTCGGCTCGGGCCGGGTGAAGACGCAGCATGGATTTCTCCCCGTCCCCGCCCCGGCGACCGCGCTTCTCCTCGAAGGCTTCGCCCTGGTCGATGATGGTATCTCCGGCGAGCGC